>JBDTTK010000086.1:0-10217 GCA_039930685.1 Bryobacteraceae bacterium
TCATGGGTTCCCGCACAGCGAGCGCCTCGAGCCGCTGGACAGCCTTCCGCTGTGCGCTGATCGCCTCCGCGTATTGTTCGGAGTCGGCCAACAGACCGCCAAGCTGCGCCTGGGCAAGCGCGAGTTCGCTCTGCGCGGCCGCGTTTTCGGGCTGTTCGGCGGCGACGTCCAAATAGAAGCCGATCCCCTTGCGCATGGTTGCCAATCCTTCTTGCTTGGCGCCATTCCGGAACAATGCGAGGCCCATGCGCTCAAACCCCCGTGCCGCCGCCATGCGGGTCTCAGCCCTCGGCTTTCCGGTCGAGGATTCCTTGGCCAGTGCGTTCGACGCGGTTTGCGCCGCGCCGCTGAAGCTCGCCATCGCGCCGAGCAGATCGCCGAGCTGCAGTTGGGCGTTGCCGAGCCGCTGCCGGACGCTGGCGAGTTCAAGGGGATCGCTGTCGCTCGCGAGCAAGCCAAGCGCGGCCCGGTAGTGAGGCAGCGCGGCCGCTCGATTGCCTTTCGCCACGGCCTCGTCTCCCGCCCGTGCTTCGGCGGCCGCCAGGTCCGCCCGGCCGACCGCATCCTGCGGGCGCTCGCCGTAAATGGCCTTGGCCAGCGCCACTGCGGGAGTCGCCGGCACGCCCGTCGCGAGGACCTCATGGGCCGCGCGGCGCGCTTCACGGAGCTTGTTCTCCGCCCGATCCCGTTCGGACCGGACCACCGTCATTGTCGACCAGGAGGTCGCTGCCAACGCGATGATGATCAGGAACCCAGCCGCCACGCCTGCTTTGTTGCGGCGCAGAAACTTGCCGAGCCGGTATCCGATGCTTCCACTGCGGGCCCGCACCGGCCGACCCTCCAGATAGCGGCGGATATCTTCAGAGAACTGTTCGACGGATTCGTAGCGGCATTCCGGCTCTTTGCGAAGAGCCTGCAGAACAATGGCGTCGAGATCGCCTGCCAGCTTCTTCCGCAGCCGGCGCCTGCTCTTGGCTCGCGATTCCTCGGCAACAGGCTTGACTGAAGCGGAAGATACGGAGACGGCCTGCAAATTGACGGTCGCGTCTGGAACCTGCATGCGGTCGTCCGTTAGGACCACCGCGCTCGGCTTCGGCGGCTGCAGTTCGCAGATCGCATTCTGGATGGCGAGCGCGCTACGCCCTACGCCCGCGTACGGAGATCGTCCGGTAAAGAGTTTGAACAGAAGCACGCCGAGCGCATAGACGTCGGAGGCCGTGCTGACCGGATCTCCGCGAACCTGTTCCGGGCTCGCGTAGTCGAGCGTCATCGGCGTCTGGTTCGGCTGGGTTAGCTGCAGGTCGATCGACGCAAATCGGTTCGACGGGAATTGCGCCGTGCCCAGGTTCTGCCGCACGAGTTTGGCGATTCCGAAGTCGAGCAGCTTTACCTGCTTCTGCTTCGTGACCAGAATATTGCCGGGCTTGATGTCGCGGTGGATGATCAGGTTCCGGTGAGCGTATTGGACGGCGGCGCAGACATCGCGGAACAGCAGGAGGCGGTCCGAGATGCTGAGCTTGTTCTGGTCGCAGTAGTTGTCGATGCGCGTGCCCTCGACGTACTCCATGACGATGAACGGCAGGCCGTCGGGCGTCGAGCCGCCATCAAGAAGACGCGCGACGTTGGGGTGGTCGAGCGCGGCGAGCATTTGCCGCTCGTTCCGGAAGCGCCGGAGGATTTCGTGGGAGTCGAGTCCGCGCCGCACGAGCTTCACGGCGACGACTTTGTCGAACGCGTTGTCGAATCGGTTGGCGGCCCAGACGGCGCCCATGCCGCCCCGGCCTAAACACCGTTGGAGCTGATAAGGTCCGACGCGATAGCCTTCCGGATAGTCGCCTGGGTCGGAGTCGTTGTAGGCCATCGTCGACTCGCCCGGATCGCCCATGGTTGGTCCGTTCCCAGACCCGAATAGCAGCGTCTGCGGCAGTTGCGCCGCCGGCGTCTCAAGAAAATCTCCACTGGAATCCTGATGGGAGGCCAGCAAGCTGTCGACCTCATAGCGAAGCTCCTCGTCGCCCATGCATACCACGCGGAGGTACGCCTCGCGGTCGGCAGGAGCGCGGTCTACGGCTTCCTCAAATATCTGCCGGACCTGCGTCCAAAGCTGCGGCGTCACCGAATTCTCCTTGGGTCAGCTCCCGGTGGAGCCAGGCTCGGGCCGAGTGCCAACTGCGCTTGACGGTGGCCGGGGAGCAACGCAGGACCTCGGCGGTTTCCTCGACGGACAATCCTCCAAAGAACCGAAGTTCGACCATGCGCGCCTGCTCCGGATCGAGAACCGAGAGGCGGGTCAGAGCGGAATCGAGCGCGATCATGTCGAGGGGCCTTTGCTCGGAGATCACCATTGTGTCCTCGAGCAGCACTTTCTGCGCCGATCCGCCTCGTCGCGCGGCGGAATGCTTGCGGGCGTAATCCATCAGGATCCGCCGCATCTGCGTGGCCGCGACGGCCAGGAAATGGCCCCGGCTGTCCATGGGCGCACGCTGATCCACCAGCCGGATGTAGGCTTCATGGACGAGAGCGGTCGGCTGGAGCGTGTGTTCGCCGCGTTCCCGCCGAAAGTAAGATCGCGCCAGACGGTGCAACTCGTCATAGACGAGCGGCATCAGTTGGTTGATCGCGTCTTTTTCACCGCGACCAAACTGCGCAAGCAGGCGCGTTACTTCGTGTCCCGAATCGTCCATGTCCCCGCACCGGATTATATCGCGATGGCGGTTGATCCATGGGCCAGCCGCACGCGTGCCTCAAGGCAGCAGAATCTGGAACGTCGTCGGAGCGGGCTCGCGCACTTTGAAGTACGCCGATTGCCATGCTTCGTGGGCTGCCGCGTGTCCGTACGCGTCGAAAGCCGCTTCGCTTTCAAACTCCATGCAGATGCCGTAGTCGTGGTTGACGTTCCTAATCTTCATTGTGATGTCTCGCCCTGCGAGCAATTCCTTGGTTTCGTCGGGACCCGGCGGCGCAGATAGCCGGAACTGGCCCATCGGCCGCCGCAATTTACCCAGCGAGACACGCTTCAGTCCGGGAATCTTCTTCGGAAGGCCGGAGGTGGCGTTCTGAAACGCGATCCAGTCAGCGTCGGTTGCGGAAGGGACGCGCGTGAAGGTGAAACAGTGCATGACGCCGGCTGGTTCGGCGTAGGCCTGGTTTGCGAACCAGGCGGCGGAGGCGAGCAGGATCAAATTACAGATGCGCACGGGATGCTCCTTTTGTCCTTCGACGGGGGTTCGACGGCGGTCCGTAGAATCCGTTGCCATTAGGAGCCAATTTGGGAAAAAGAGGAGGGACGACGCAAAGGGCCTACGGGGAGCCCTTTGCGTGATAGAAATCGAAACTACTGGCCGAGGATCTGGTAGGTGGTGGTCCCGTCAACGCGGACTTTCTCGTAAAGCTTGGTCCAGGCGTCATGGGCAGGATTCTTGCCGTAAGCATCGAACGCGGCCTTGTCCGTGAACTGGAAGCAAGCGCCAAACTGCCGAGGCAGACGCTTCACCGGAAGATTCACGACTTCGCCGGCGCGGAATTATCGATGGTCGCTTTGTCGACTTCGCCGGCCTTGGCCGTAACGGCAACTTGCGTCAATGGACTGGCCAGCCTGCCATACCAGACATGCACCAGACCGGGGATTTCCTTCGGCAGCTTATCGGTTGCGGCTGTCAACGCGGCCCAATCCGCGTCGGTCACGCCTTCGAGCTGGGTGAACGCAAAGCAATGCATGACGGACTTATCGCCAGCCGCGAGAGACGCCGCGGAAAGCACAAGACCGGCGAGCGCGAGTAGAGTTTTCTGAATCATCTGGACCTCTGAATACCTTTCGGGATAGTTGTAATAACCAAAGCTTCTGAAATTAGACGCTCCGCGGGGTGGAACGTCCCAGAAAGAAGAAAGGACCATCGGCTGCGGAATTATTCCCGCCACACGATGGCCCTTTTGCTGGATTCGATTAACTGGCTTTGGCTTTTTTCACTTCTTCAATCAGCGCCGGAACGACCTCGAACAGATCGCCGACGATGCCGTAGTCCGCGACCTCGAAGATCGGCGCGTTGGCGTCCTTATTAATCGCCACGATTGTCTTTGCGCCCTTCATACCGACGAGGTGCTGGATAGCCCCGGAGATGCCGACCGCCATGTAAACCTTCGGCGAAACGGTCTGGCCGGAGCTGCCGACCTGGCGCTCCATCGGCAACCAGCCGTTGTCGCAGATCGGACGCGACGCGGCGAGCTCCGCGCCGAGCGCCTCGGCGAGCGCGGCGACGATCGGAATGTTTTCCTTCTCCTTGATGCCGCGTCCGACGGACACAATGATTTCAGCAGCCGTCAGATCCACCGCGCGGGCGGATTCGCGGAAAGGCGCATCCGGTTTTTGGCGGATCGCCGCCGCGTCCAGGGTCGGCGTGAAGGCTTCAACCGGCGCGGTACCGGATTCCAGACCGTCGGCGCGGAAGGCGCCGGCCTGCATGGACGCGAAGTAGGGTCCGTCGCCGGAGACGCGAACGTCGCCGTTCAGCTTGCCCTGGAACAGCAGGCGCACGAACGTCGGCTTGCCGCCTTCCAGTCGGATCGCGATGACGTCGGAGACGAGCATCTGGCCGAAGCGCGTCGCAAGCTTCGGCGCGAAATCGCGGACCTGATACGTATGCGGAAAGAACACGTGCGTTGCGCCGGACGCCTTCACCAACTGCTCGACCGCGGACGTGAACCCGTCGGCTGTGTATTCGGCCAGCAGATCGTGTTCGACGGCGTAGACCTTATCCAGCTTCTTCGTAGCGAGTTCCGCGGCAAGCGGCCCGATGCCTTTGCCCACGACCGCCGCCATCACCGGCACGCCGAGTTCGGCGCCGATCTGTTGTCCGGCGGCCAGAGTTTCCCAGCTCATGCGGTTCCAGGCGGAGCCGCGGTTTTCCATGACGACCAGGATGCTCATATGACGCGGACCTCAAATTTCAATTTCTCGACCAACTTCGCGGCGGCGACCTTTACATCGCCTTCGAAGATCTGCGCCTGCTTGGTGCGCTGCGGAATGTAGATCTTGTCGATCGACGCGACCGCTGCCGGCGATCCGCCGAGGCTTGCGACGTCGATCGCCTTGATCTCTTTCGACTTCGCTTTCTTAATGCCCATCAGCGTGGCGTAACGAAGCTTGTTGATGCCGCTCTGGATAGTCAGCACGGCGGGCAGCGGCATGGTGATGTGCTGGAACCAGCCGTCCTCAAGTTCGCGCTTCACACGGATCGAACCGCCGTCCGCTTCGACCTGCATGATGATGGTCGCGTGCGCGATGCCCATCAGTTCGGCGAGCACGACGCCGGTCTGCCCATAGCCGAGATCGTCGGATTGCAATCCGGTGAGGATCAGGTCCGGCTTCTCTTCCTTGAGCGCGCCTGCGAGCAACTTGGCGACGCCGAGCGTGTCGAGTGTATTCAGGTCGTCCGCTTCGATGTGCAGCGCGCGGTCGGCACCCTTGGCGAGCGCTTCGCGGATGGTCTGCTGCGCCCGCGACGGACCGGCGCAGATCGCAACGACCTCGCCGCCATGCTTTTCCTTGAGCTGCAGCGCTTCTTCGAGGGCGTAGGCATCCGGCTCGTTGATCTCGAAATTGAGATCGCCTTCCTGGATCCATCGCCCGTCCGATTCGACCCGCAATTGCGAGTCGCGGACCGGGACTTGTTTGATAGCAACGACGATTTTCATTGACCCCAACCTAACCTGTACGTTTCCGTCCAAACGACCGCGGCACCAGCCGTGGCGTCATTGGTCTCCGTGCGGAACCCCTGGCCCGCTCGAAGGATCAGAACTTCTTGAAGATCAGAGCGCCGTTCGTTCCGCCAAAGCCGAACGAATTGGAAAGAGCGCACTCGATTTTCAGCGGACGCGCCACGTTCGGCACATAATCGAGATCGCAGCCCACGCCTGGAGCTTCGTGATTGATCGTCGGCGGCGCGATCTGATCGCGGATCGCTAGTACCGTGATTCCCGCCTCAAGCCCGCCGGCTCCGCCCAGCAGATGCCCCGTCATCGACTTAGTGGAACTTACGGACAACTTGTAGGCGTGCTCGCCGAACGCGCGCTTGATGGCGAATGTTTCGATTCGATCGCCGATATCGGTCGACGTACCGTGCGCGTTGATGTAGTCGATCGCCTCCGGTGCGATTTTCGCGTCGCGGATCGCGTTCCGCATCACGCGGTACGCGCCGTCTCCGTCTTCGGAAGGCGACGTCATGTGATAGGCATCGGCGCTCATTCCATATCCAATGATCTCGGCATAAATCGGCGCGTTGCGCTTCTGCGCGTGCTCCAACTCTTCGAGAATCAGGATACCCGCACCCTCGCCGCAGACGAATCCTTCACGATCCTTGTCCCAGGGGCGGGAGGCGCGCTGAGGTTCGGAGTTGCGATGCGACAGGGCGCGCATCGCCGCGAATCCGCCGATACTCATGGGCGTCACCGCGGCTTCCGCGCCGCCGCAAATCATGACATCGGCATCGCCGTGTTGGATGATCCGGAACGAATCGCCGATCGAATGCGCGCTGGTCGTACATGCCGTCGCAGTCGCGGAATTCGGACCTTTCGCGCCGGTCCGAATCGAGACGAAGCCGGAAGCAAGGTTGATGATGGTCGCCGGAATAAAGAATGGGGAAATCCGGCTCGGGCCTTTTTCGAGCAGAATCTTATGCTCGCGCTCGATGACTTCAAAGCCGCCGATCCCGGAACCGATATAGACGCCGACCCGCTCCGGATCCTCGGCCTTCATGTCGAGCTTCGCCATCTGCATGGCGAATTCCGAGGCCGCGATGCCGAAATGCATGAAGCGGCCCATCTTCTTGATCTCTTTTTTTTCGATCCAGGTTCCGGGGTCGAAATTCTTGACCTCGCCGGCAATCTGGCACGCGAACTCCGTGGGATCGAACGCAGTGATTCTCGCGATCCCGCTGCGGCCGTGTTGCACCGCATCCCAGACCTCTTCCGTGCCGTTGCCGACCGAAGCCAACAGGCCGACACCGGTAACGACTACTCTGCGTGACAAGTGGGGAACCTCTTGGAATTGCCGCTTTTCCTAATCCCCTGCGCGCCGGATTCTGGCCGCGCAGGCGGAGCGGCGGATGGTTTACTTCTTCTTTGCTTCGATGTACTCGACCGCGTCCTTCACGGTCGTAATCTTTTCGGCGTCTTCATCCGGGATATCGAGATCGAAGGCCTCTTCAAAGGCCATCACCAGTTCCACGATGTCGAGCGAATCCGCGCCCAAATCATCGACGAACGAGGCAGTCTTGTCGACTTGGTTCTCATCGACGCCCAACTGTTCGACGATAATCTGCTTTACTTTCTGCTCAACGGACATGCATCCTCCACACTGAGTCGCAAACCTTTTGATTCTAGCGGCCTCCCTGCGGATTCGCAAGCGCAAAGGTCACAACGCGCAAGTCTAACAGATGAAATGGGAACTTTTTGTTCTACACTGGCGTCTGCTAGGTCCAAGATGCCCCGCGAACTCCTTTCGACTCTTCTATTTCTTTGGGTTGGAGCAATTTCGAGCCTGGCACAAACTCCCGTCGGCCCTCCTTCCCCACCCCCTCAGACGCCATCCCAGGCCATCGAGACCGGACAGAAACTTTTCGAGCAGCGCCGATACCTCGAAGCGGAACGGCTGTTTCAGGAAAGCCTCGGCATGCTGGCGCCCGACGACCCGCGGCGGCCGGGGACGCTCCGCATGGTTGGTGCCGCGATGCGGCTGCAGGGTCGCTTCGCCGATGCCGCCGCGCCTCTGAACGAACGGCTGAAACTCGAGCCGGACTCCGAGTCCGCCATCGAAGACCTGGCAGTAGCGTACATGGGATCCGGCGAACCCGCCAAGGCCCTGGCTCTCTATGAGCAATTGGTCGCGCTGAAGCAGAAGCAGCTTGAGGAGCGCCAGGGGCCCACGAAGCGCGGCGTCGACGAGATGCCGTTGATTCCGGCGCTCCAAAAGCTCGCGCGCGCCCAGGAATTCGCCTTGCAGCCCAAAGTCGCGCTCGTCACGCTGAATCGCATCATGACGATCCGGTCGAAGTCGCAGGGATCCGACCATATCGATCTCGCCCCGGAATTTCTCAACCTGGGACGCCTCTACCTGGCTCTCAAGAACGACGAGATGGCGGCGGCTTCGTTCCAGTTCGCGTTGGAGATTCTCGAAAAAACCTATGGACTCGAAGACTCACGCCTCCTTCCTGCGATCGACCGCCTCGCGCAATCCTGGCGGAACCTCAAACGCGCCGACGACGCCGAAATGCTGTACCGCCGCGCGCTCGCTCTGCGTGAAGCCACGTATGGCGGTCTGCATCCCGACATCGCTCAGACTCTGGACGCACTGGGCAAGATGCTGTTCGATCAGAAGCGCTACTCCGAAGCGGAGCCGCTGTACCGCCGGTCGCTTGGGATCTGGGCCTTGGGTCTCGGCCCCCGGCACGTGCTGCTCGCGTTGAGCCTGGACAACCTCGCGGTCACGGTCGCGGCGCTGGGCAAATTTGATGAGGCGGATCAACTCTACAAGCAGGCGCTCGCAATCCGCGATTTCGACGATGTCGGCAGCCTCCGGAACCTGGCGGTAATCGCACAGGCGCGCGCCAAGCCGAAAGAAGTCGAGACGTACTTGCGGCGCGCTCTCTCAACAATCGACGCCTCACCTGAGAAGTCCGACGCCCTGACACCGGTACTCAAAGATCTGGCCGAGGCCCTTCGCAAGCAGAACAAGAACGTCGAAGCAGCCAAGTTGGATCAGCGGCGCCAGGAGTTGAAGAAGGTAACACCGGCCGAGCAGAAATAGGCTCCGCGTATCACTACCCGGCTTCCCGAACCTGATTCCCGGCTTGACCGGCGCCGGCGAAATCATGTCCGAAGCGCCACGCCGCCGCCAAACAGATTGCGCCGGCGCTCAAGGCAGCCTTCGCCGCAAACGTAACTTCGTCCACCGCCGGTTAGTCCGCAACCTCTGCCGTCTATCGAATCACTGCGCGAAATTCGCCGCGGCGACGGACCGGATGCTTCTCGGCGCTCGCGTCCGCCGCGGGCTGTGCCTTTACCGTGATGTAAGCGAATGGCGACGACGAGACCCCACCGACCGTAATCACGACCGGCAGATCACCGTCTGGAGTGTCCGCCGGAAGATGAACGTTCACTTGGTAGAGTCCGGGACTGAATGGAGCGACACCCACGTACGAAATGTTGCCGGCTGGAATTTCCTTCCCGTTTATCGTCAGCGTGAAGGGCTGGTTCAGTGGATGCAAGCCCAGAGGAATCTCCCCCGGCTTGAGTCCGGTCGATGTTTCTCCAAATCCTGTCGCGTAGAGAGCGACGTCCTGATTGGGCATGCCCGGAGTGAACGAGCCGCCTGGAATAAGATTTGGAATCCCGATGTAGGCGCCGGTAACCGCATCCGTCGCGGCAATTGGATTGTGGCCGTTGGCGTATCCGACCGCAGGGAAGAACTCCGGCCCAGAAGCCTGCACCGGCACGAGTTCCGCGTCGCTGATTGCTTCGGCGGGCGTTCCGCATTGCGCGATTACGCGAACTTCGACCTTGCTGCCCGCCGCTAGAATCGGCACCTGGAAGCTGACCTGCGTCCCGGTCACGCTCACCATGGGTGCCCGCACGCCTCCGGTCAGCACACACACGCCGGCGAACTGGGTGGGCACCGCGCCGTTCACCAGGTCGCTGCCGCCTACCTTCTTGAAGGTTCCGGCCGGAGCGAAATTCGTACCGAACGCGGTAGCAATTCCCAGTGGAACCAGCGCGAGGACTTTCGGTACGCCGAGGCCAGCGCTCGCTACGCCACCCGTCAGAATCTTAGGCAGATTTCCAGTGACTGGCGGCGGATTGATAGTGAGCTTGAAAGTGACGGGTGAGACTCCCGCGCTGGACGCCGTGACGACCACCGGGCCTGGAGTCGCACCGAGAGTCACTTCGGCGGCCGAGATTCCGTCGCCTCCGGACGAAACTGTGGACGCCGTTAGTGTCGCCGTCCCTGTGGTGACCGCGAATGTAACCGGAACGTTTGAGACGACTAGGCCGTTGCTGTCCACGACTTTGACGGAAATGGTTAGCTTAGTTCCAGACAGTCCCGATTGCCCGTCGCCTGCGGACAGGGTCAGCGTGCGGGCACTCTGCGGCTCGAGACGGCGGACCCGGTCGAACAGCGTATCGCCGATGAGCAATCCGTCCCGGTCGATCGCGACCACGCGCTC
>JBDTTK010000087.1:0-10187 GCA_039930685.1 Bryobacteraceae bacterium
TGGAACCGGCTTAAGTCACAATTTCATGACAAAGCGCCAGGACCTGCTCCCTGGACCTTACCCAGCCATCTGAAAGGCGCGCCGTCCGTACAGATGATCGAAGAGATTGCCTTCGTGGGGCTGATCCCACGAAATCTGCATGGTGGGAATGCCTCCGAAGTTTAGGCGTCCCACATGCGGCGAAGCGAGCAACCGCTCGCGAAGCGCTTTGTTCTCAGTGATCGCAGTAAGAACGAGCGACGGTCCGAGGATCTCGGGGAGCGTGCTTTCGGGCGTCTCAACGACGCTGACGAACGGGAAGAGGAACTCGCGATTCGCGAGTGCATGGTCGGACGCGCATTCGACGACCGTCGGTAGGAGGTACGTCGAGCTGTCGAGTTCCACGCAGCGTCCACCGCTCCGATACTGCGCGGTGACGTCGCGCGCGCCCGGAGTCCCAAGATCCGCGTCAATGATCCCGGAAATACGCTCGGCGATCCGCGGATCCGCGAATGGCGCGAGCGGCGCCTTCGGATCGTCGGCGGGCTTCGGAGTTAATTTTGCCAGTCGCTCAGCCAGCGCTTCGGCGATCTGTTTCCCATTGCGCGGAGTCCAGACGCCGGACGCGTTCACGCAGGACCGTCCGGAGTTCTCCGAGATCGACGCCACCATGACGTCAAGGTACTTCTCCCAGTTGTCCGCCTGGTCCTCGCCGAACACGATCTTCGAGTAACCCGGTCCGTGGACTTCGATCCGCGGATCGTTCTCGTACTTCTTTGTAGCCGAGACATCGCCGAACACCATGCCGCGTCCGCAGTGGCGAAGAATTTCGCCGGCGCCGGCGTGGTCGCACGGGTAGTAGCCAAAGGCTTCCTTCGGCGCGCCAGCTTTGATCAACGCCTGGATCATGCGATACGGCGTCCACGGTTCGGCGCTACCGGGTTTTAGGAACAGCGCCGTCTTCATGGCGACAGCCGGGGCCCACAGCGAATGCACACCCGGAGAATTGTTTGGCAGCACGACGCCGAGCGCCGCGGCGCGCGGCACAAAGCTCAAGGCGAATCCGGCGTGCATGCCGAAGCCTTTGTCGAGGACCTCGAATTCGACGCCTCGCGTTAGCCCGTCGAGCACATCGGTCATCTTATCGAGCACGCCATGAATCTTGTTCATGTTCTTGCGGACCATGACGTGCGGCATTCCGGTGGTCGCCGAAAGCTGACGGACGTACTCGTCCGGCGTCTGCGACTGGTCGCCGATGGTCAGGGTGCCATTGAGAAAATAGTCCGCCGCGGTCTTGCAAATGGCGATCAGTTCGGCGGTCGAAAGCTTGGTGAGCGCGTCTTTGCCGCGCTGCTGTTGCAAAAGGTCGCGCCGGATCACTCCCGGATTCGCCATGCTCAGCTCGACGTAGGGTTGCTTGGTCTTGAAGTCAGGCGTTTTCGCGACATCGAGGCTGCGATAAGGTTCGCCAAAGCGGAGAATCGGGATGTGGAGCATAAAGATTTATTGTAGATGGGGCGGGGCACATCCGCCGCCTTCCTCTGATGCCTGCCGAGCGCCAAAAAGCGCAAAACGTGCGAGGCCGAACCGCGCCGTCCCGCCGGGCATTCAGTTACCAATCCTGGACGGTGATTCCGGTGATCCGATCGAAATGCCGATCGCGCGTGAGGATTGGATAGTCGTGCTGGCGCGCCAATGCGGCAATCCAAAGGTCGTTTGACGGAATAGGCTTCCCGATCGACTTCAACTCAATCCGAATCTCGGCGTAGAAATGCGCGGTCCGCGGGTCGACGGATAACAGTCGAACCGACTGCAAAAAATCCTGGAACCAGGATTCGATGTGTTTCCGTCGCACGGACTGGCGGATTCCGAAAAGATACTCACCCATGACGATGACTGGAAGCACGAAACTACGGGCAGCCTGCATCGCCCGGAGCGCGGACCGATCGCCCTCCGCGAAGGCGGAAAGCGCGTTCGTATCCACGATCACTTCCAGTCCTGCGGATCGATTCGCTCGAATTCGTCAGCGATTAGGCGGTTGATTCGCTGGGTCTCCTTTTTCAAATCCCGAAGACCACCCGCAAACTTCATCCAGGGCTTTTCCTCGCCGGACTGCTCCGCTCGCAGTTTCTCCTCGACAGCCTCGGTTACGTACTGACGGAGTGCGACGCCACGTTCGGCAGCCTTGGCTTTCGCTTTGCGGAGAGTTGCGTCAGGCAACTCAAGCGTCGTCTTCATCAATTCGAGTCTCCCATAAATATGGGAGCTCCTTCCAGGTTGGTCCGCTTGTCGGATCATTCCACGATCAACGCATCGACATCGACGAAAGCGCCCGACGCCGCGGAGTTCTTCCGGCCGGTCACCCGGATCTCCAACATGTGCGAACCGCTACCCGCAACGTCGAACGACCTTCGCGCCTGCCACTCCGGCTTTGCCGCATAGAGATCGACCGCTTCGCGCTCCACGCCGTCGATCAGCACCTGCGCGATGCCCCGATTCGAAGCGCGGGTGAAGACCCATGCGATCTTCGATCCGTTGAACGCCAGCCGAAAGCTCTCGCCCGCGGCCGCCGAGTAAGTCACCGTATGCGCGAATGTCTCCGCGAACTGGGCGTCTCGGATCCACGCACCGCGATAGAGAACGTGCAGGTCCTTGTCGTCGTAGGTTCCGGCTCCGGCCGCCGGACGGGAGTCCGCGCTGCACGTATCGAGGACGCGCGCGAGACGGAAGCCGCCGTACTCCATCTCTGTCGCGGTGCACAAATTCAACATCTCGCGCGCCTGCACACTCGCCATCTGGACCGTGCTTGCGTCCGCCGGTGCGATGACGTAGCGAATCCCAAATTGCTCGAGCAGCTTGAGGACATCGTCGGGCGCGACCGCCGCCCGTAGCGCGGCGTCGAACTTCCACGAATGCCACGTCGCCGAATACGCCGGACCCTGCAAGCCGGCGATTTGGTTGCCCGCGAGCAGCGCGACCGGAGCGCCGGGCGCGACGCGATTCAGTTCGTCAATGAGACGGCGCTGCGGCGTATAGAAAGAAACGAAATGCTCGCGCTCCTCATGGCTGAACCAATTCAGGTATGCGTCCCGGTGCTGGAAGTCCGATGTGCCGAGGAAATAGATGTTGAGCGCGAAGACTACCGCCGCGAGTCCGGCGAGGACCCGGTCCTGCCGAATGGCGACCGCCACCGGAATCGCCAGCAGCACAAGCCCCGGATACGCATATCGAAGATACGCCATCGCTTGGAATTCCACGCCGATGAACAGAAGTCCGGCGGCGAGGCACGCTCGCGCAAACCAGGAAAGCCTCGGCCACAGCAGGATCGCGAGCGGCACGAACACCAGCCACTGGAATCCGAAACTGCCCTCGATGCCTTCCATGAATCTCGACGAATGCACCGCCGCGTCGTAGAGCAGCCGCCACGAGACTCCCCCCGGGAATCGGCCGTCAACCATCGAATGGTCCTCAAACAGCGGCGAATGGAAGACTCCGTTGAAGAACGGGAACAGCGGATTGCCGGTGATCGCGTAGGCCGTCACGTAAGGAATGCACGCGAATGCAGCGAAAATCGCTACCCAACCGGCGCTCATCCGAGGTCCTTTGCCGCGCAGTTTCCACACGACGAACGGGATCGCGACGAGGATCATCGCGCTGCTGCCGAACTTCGTTCCCATCGCCGCTCCGAGAAGCAGCGCGGAAGTCAGCGGGCGATCCTCCCACAGCACAACGAATCCGCTAAACAGCAGCAGCGCCCAAAAATTCTCGACGAACAGCGAGCCGGTGATGAGGTAGATCAGCGGCGTCGACGCGAAAAGAGCCGCGCCAGCCCACGCCCACTCGCCGGGGACTTGGGTCCGCAGCACGCGCACAATTCCCGTGCACAACACCACCAGCCAGATCCAGTTCAGGAACTTGGCGCCAAGCTCTCCGCCAACCAGGAAACCGATCGACGCCATCCAGTCGCCGTTCATCGGCATCACTGCCCACGCGAGGCGCGCGGCGTCGAAGCTCCACCGATGATGGACTGCGACCCACTCCGGGATCACCAGGTGCATCGCGAGGCCGTCGCCGCTCGATTCCGGCGTCATGGCGGCCAGCAGGTGCAACAGCAGTGGGAATCCGGCAAGTATCAATGCCGCAAGCTCCGCGCGCGACATCGCGATACTCCGCAAGCGCCCCGCGCGGAATAGCCAGGCGACAGCGCCAATCGCGACCGCGATCCAGACGACGCGATAATTTACTGCGAAATGCGCGGCCAGCCCGAACGCAGTCGACAGCACCGCCGCGGCCACGGGTAAGTCAAACCATCGGACCTCGGGAATCCGCCAGATCGGCTTGCGCCAGACGAGCATGGCACCGGCAAGTGAATAGCCGAGCGCAAGTCCGATCAGGCGGTTCGTACCCGCCGGACTCCAGATCGTCTGCGAAAAGAGCTTGGCGTCCCACAGTCCGAATGCAAGCAGGGCCGCCAGAACGCCGGCGGCGATACGCAGCGCGAGCCGCATCTAGTCGGAATCGCCTGCTTTCGCTGCTTGGGCGCGAACAACCTCATCCGCTGCCGCGCCAGCCGGCTCCGCGGCAACTACGCCGGACCGCGACTTTGCGCGCGTAAACACGAAATCGCGTTGCACGGCGAAATTTGCTAAGAAAAGTCCACTCTCGGCAGTGATTTTCGCGACCATTACCGGAAGCTCGAAAAGATACATCAGGAAGTGGATCAGTCCGAAGGAGACAAGTCCGCTGGCTGCCACCAGCACCAGATAGCGCGGAAGTGTCGACCGGTGTCGGTCGCCGGAGAGGAAAACCGCGCGCCGCGCCAGACCGTAGTTGAAGACGACACCCAGCGCCCGGCCCAACGCCTGCGAAAGGAGAATCTCGTCGGAGACCTCGAAGGCCAGGTAAAACACCACGTTGTCGAGCGCGGCGGTAGTCAGCGAAAGCAGTCCGAACCGGAACAGAACGAACGTGATCTTCGCCGAATCCCGCAGCGGATTGAAGTGCGATGTGGGATTGCCCGGCTCATAAATCGTCCGGATGGGCAGTTCGCGTATTGCGCAATTCTGATGCTTCGCCGCCGTCAGCATGTCCAGTTCGAATTCGTAGCCGGACGACTCGATGCGCAGGAGGTCGGGCAACATCTTCGCGGGAATGCCCCGCAGTCCGCTTTGCGTGTCGCGAAGACTTCGTCCCAACACCGCTTTGACGAGGCAGCGCGTTACCGAATTGCCGATCCTGCTGCGCAACGGCACTCCGCCTTCAAACCCGCGCGACCCGATCCACAGCGCGCTTGGGTCGTCCGCAAGCGCCGCGCCGACATGTCCGATATCCTCGGACACATGCTGTCCGTCGGCGTCCGCAGTTACGACGCCGGTCATCCCTGGAAACGCCCGCATCGCGTGGTCGATCCCCGTCTTCAGAGCCGCGCCTTTACCGAGATTAACGGCGTGCGAAAGCACCGTAACACCGGGCAAAATCCGGACGCTCTCGAAAAAGAAGTTGAACCGGGGCTCGCTGCCGTCATTGACGACGACGATCCCGGCCCAGCCAGCGCCCGATAGCTCGCGAACGAGGCTTACCAGGGCTTCCGCGGGTCGAAACGCCGGAATGACAACAACGAGGTTCATGGCGTACGCCTTCCGAGTGTAACGCTCGCAGGCGTCGCTGTCACGCCGTCTTAGGCCTGCCGCAGCGCGACCCGCAAGCGATTGGATTGCAGCCTGTCCGGCGGTTTCGCGCTCGAAATTCGCGAGTGCGGAATCGCCACCAGCTTGCTTGATTGCTCCTTCGCAACCGGAAACACGTCGATATCCACGACGTCATCGGACTTCTCGATTTTGCCTGCAGTTGCCTCGTCCACATAGCCCAGAATCAGCGTATCTTCGCCAACCCTGTGTAGTTCGAACGAGAGAAACGAGTTGCGCGAAAACAGCGGAGCCTCGCGGCTGAATGGCGAAAACGTAAAGCCGTAGACGCCGGAGGGAAGCCGATGGATGGCTTCGCCTTCCTGGTCGCCCGAAACGAGTTGGACGCCGTGTTGGTCGCGCAGTCCTTCGGCGGTGGTTGCTGTCGAAGAGGTAGACATAGATTGAAACTCCAATTTTACAGAAGCCGGTTTTGCCGTTTCAAGCGATCCGCTTGGAATACTCGCGCGTAATGTAGTCGCACGCGCGGACGGTCAGCGCCATCATCGTCAGCGTCGGATTCTGATTTGAGCTCGACACCCAACACG
The DNA here is from genome assembly GCA_039930685.1 of Bryobacteraceae bacterium. GTDB lineage: Bacteria > Acidobacteriota > Terriglobia > Bryobacterales > Bryobacteraceae > JBBQWZ01. Next base: position 6,212 of record JBDTTK010000087.1, read on the forward strand.
CGCCATCCGTCACGAAGATATTCTCCACATCGTGCGCTTGGCAATACGGATTCGTAACGCTGGTCTTGGGATCGTTCCCCATCCGCGCGGTGCCGGTTTCGTGAATACAGAACCCGGGCGTCGATACCTCGCCGTACATCTTGACGTCCTTCGCGCCCGCCGCTTCGAGCATCTGTGCGCCCTGCTCCTGTGCGTCGCGATGGATCCGCTTTTCGTTGTCGCCGTATTCCATCTGCATCTTCAGCACCGGAACGCCCCATGCGTCGACGCGTTCGCGGTCGATTTCGACTCGGTTATCCTTGCTCGCGAGGCACTCGCCGAAGCCAAGCAGCGTCACGTCCCAGTAGCCATTGCGGACTTGTTCCTTGTACCCCTTGCCGAATCCGCCGCCTTCGAAATCGGGATTCGCATTGCTCCAACCCTGATAGCCGTAGCCGCGAATGAAGCCATTCGTCGTCTTGTCCTTCAGGTTCCGAAAGCGCGGAATGTAGATATCGTTCGGTCGATGCGGACGGCCGAGCCAAGGCTTGCCTTCGAGCATCGGCAACCGGCCGGTCGAAAACGCGTTGAACACGTGATCCATCAGATAGTGGCCCAGCACGCCGCTCGAATTGCAGATGCCGCTATTCAGCAGCAGCCGCGTCGATTCGAGCGTCGACGCGCACAGTAGGACGATTTTGCCCCGGACCTCACGCGGCTCGCGCGTCACGCGGTCGATATAGGCAACGCCCGCCGCCTTGCCGTCCTTCATGACGACTTGCGCGGCGACAGCGTCGGTGCGGAGCGTCAGGCGGCCAGTCTTCAGCGCATCGGCGATGGTTGTGAACGGGCTCGAGAAGTAGGAATAGGTAATGCAGCCGCGCTCGCACGGACCGCAGTAATGGCACGCCGCCCGCCCGTTGTGGGCCTTCGTCAGCACCGCCGCGCGGCCAATCGTCACCGTGCGCCCGAACTGATCGAGCGCCGCCTTCTTGACGAGCTTCTCGCCGCACGTCATTTCCATGGGCGGAAGAAACTGGCCGTCGGGCAATTGCGGAAGCCCTTCGGCCTGGCCGCTGATGCCGACGTACCGCTCCACCTGGTCGTAGTATGGCGCGAGGTCCGCATACGAAATCGGCCAGTCCTCGCCGTACCCGTCATGCGACGCCGCCTTGAAATCGAGGTCCGACATCCGATAGCTTTGGCGGCCCCAACTCAGCGTCCGTCCGCCAAGAGCGCGAAGGCGGATCCAGTGGAACGGCTTCTCCTGCGTGTACGGATTCTCGAGGTCGTTCACGAACCACTTGTAGTTGTGTTCGGTGCACGCGTAGCACAAGCTCTGGATGGGCCGGTCTTCGGCCAGCTTCGGCGACATTTCCAGATAGGGAAGCTGCCAACTCTGCTGATGTTCGGTGAAATCCTTCGGCGTCGTCGGCGGACCCGCTTCGAGCATCACCACCCGCATTCCTGCGGCGGTCAATTGTTTCGCGGCCCAACCTCCCGTCGCGCCGGAGCCCACCACGACTGCATCGAAAATCTCTGGAGCGGGCGCGATCTGAGCCATATGCGCCTCCAGTATACGGCGGCGAGAGCAAGCAGCCTAAAGGACCGCGAACTCCTCCTGGCCGGCTCCTGCTTCAACCAGCACGCCGCGCCCCGCCTCGCCGCCGGTCCAGCGCCAGCTCTCCTCGACCCGCAAGCGCCCGTCGGGCAACACTTCCGGAACCGACACGCACTCGCCGGACCGCAATTCGCCCGCGTCGTTCGCGTGCTGATACCGCATGTTGAGGCGCCCGCTCTCATCCGCGCACGCCACAAGCGTGCCGAACCGCACGCCGCCTCCGTCATACGTCGCCCACACCCGGCGGCCTTCCTGACGGTAGTGAAACACGGTTCCGCCGTTCACGTCGCCGTTTGGGGTGTTGGCCGCCGACAGCATTGTGCGCCCATCCCACGAGATCGCGGATGCGCCGTCTCGCACCACACCGGGATCGGCGGGCTGCTCGAATCGCTGCTTGAACGTGAAGGCGAAGGGGCCTGGTCCGTTCTTGCGCAGCCAGGCGAGCCTCGCGTACGCCTCCTCGGTCGACGGAATGTGCCCCGCCGGAACCCACCACAGCGCGAACGGCGAACCCTGTGGCGGCTCAAACCATTTCAGACGCTCGCGAAACACGGCGACATGATCGTCGCGATAGGTGAATGCGAACAGCGAGTCCACCGTCTCCCACACGGAAATGTTCAGCAGTTCCATCATGTCCGCGCTGTTACCAACCCAGCGCCATACGAAACCGGGCGTGCCGTCCGCGATGGCATTCACCGGATCGAGTTGCGCCACAAAGTCCGCCAGCAACGGCGAATCCAGCCGGTCGCGGAGGCGGGCGACGTTGACCTGTGCCAGGTGATAGTGCATTTCCCTAATTTTCGCTCCGCGCCGCCGTACGGAGTCAAGAGTCAAGGGACGAACCGGCCCGCGGCTCTGCTACGCTGAAATTTCCATGACCACGACCGAGGTCCGCCCGGGCGCGTCAGGCGTCTGGTCTCCCCAATCCTGGCGATTGAAGACCGCCTTACAGCAACCAACGTATCGCGATGCGGCAGCGCTGGAGCGCGCGCTCGCCGAGTTGAGTACGCTGCCGCCGCTCGTCACTTCATGGGAAGTGCTCGCGTTGAAAGATCAGTTGGCGGAAGCCCAGGCCGGACGTCGCTTCGTCCTCCAGGGCGGCGATTGCGCCGAGTCCTTTGCCGACTGCAACTCCCAATCGATCACCGCTAAGCTCAAAATTCTCCTTCAGATGAGCCTCGTGCTCATCCAAGGTAGCGGCAAACCAGTCACGCGGATCGGACGGTTTGCCGGTCAGTATGCGAAACCTCGCTCCGAGGACGTCGAAACCCGGAACAGCGTCACCCTGCCGACCTATCGCGGTGACATCGTCAACCGCCCGGCCTTCAACCCGGCGGACCGCGAGCCCGATCCTCAACTGCTCCTCCGCGGCTACGAGCGTTCCGCCCTCACGCTCAACTTCATTCGGGCGCTCGTCAAAGGCGGCTTCGCCGACCTGCACCACCCCGAATACTGGGACCTCGCCTTTGCGCAAAACTCGCCCCTGGCCGACGAGTACCACCGCATCACCGCCGGAATCGGCGACGCCCTGCAATTCATGGAAAGCATTCTGGGCGTCAAGGCCGGCGAACTCGACCGGGTCGATTTCTTCACCAGCCACGAAGCCCTTCACCTCGGCTACGAGGAAGCTCTCACGCGGTCCGTTCCGCGCCGCGAAGGCTGGTACAACCTCTCGGCGCATTTTCCGTGGCTCGGCCTGCGGACTTCGGCTCTCGACGGAGCGCACGTCGAATACCTCCGCGGAATCGTGAACCCGCTAGGCGTAAAGATCGGCTCGGCAACGACGCCCGAGACGGTTGCGGGCCTCGTCGAAACGCTAAACCCCGCCAACGAGGCCGGTCGGCTGACGCTGATCCACCGCTTTGGTGCCCGGAACATTGCGGAAAAGCTTCCGTGCCTGATTCGCGCCGTTCGCCGCGCCGGGCGCAGCGTCCTGTGGGTCTGCGATCCGATGCATGGCAACACGCGGATGACGGCGGACGGAATCAAGACCCGAAGCTTTGAAGATATTCGCTCGGAACTCGAAACCGCATTCGATGTGCACGCGGCCGAAGGCAGCATTTTGGGTGGCGTACATATTGAGCTGACCGGTGACGACGTGACCGAATGCACCGGAGGCGCTCGCGGCCTCACCGAGGAAGATCTCAAGGTCGCCTACCGCAGCGAAGTGGACCCCCGCCTGAATTGGGAACAGGCGCTCGAAATCGCCATGCTGGTCTCGCGAAAAATGATCCGGATTCGGGCATAAGGCATTTGGACAGCGCCCGCTGACAACCCCCTTCCCATTCGCCCCAAATCGGCGTATGATCTTGCTGAAATCATAGGGTCTGCTTATGCAGTTCCCGATCGGCCTTATAGACGGCAACATCCCGCGGA
>JBDTTK010000088.1:0-9994 GCA_039930685.1 Bryobacteraceae bacterium
AGGTGAAGAGGCCAATGAATCCAAAGAAGACGCGCATTCCGGTGCTGACGATGCCGCAACTGAGGCTGTTCACCGCGTCGGCGAGGCGGTAGTAGCGCGTTCCGCGGATGCGGTCGACGGCTAACTCGATGAGAATCAGCGCCAGAAAAACGGGGACCGCAAACGAGACGGCCTTTCCGTACAGCGTGTCCATTGGTGTCGGAGACTTCCTGCCGTTATCCTAACGCAGCCCGCGCGAATGTTCACGAGCCCGCCTTTCTACCGATAAAGTTAAGCGCGTGATCGAATCCGCATGCGGATCGCGCCCGATCCAGCGAGGGAACTTTTAGACCATGAAAACGATTCTTTCCGCGCAATTCGCTCGCCGGGCCGTTCTGGCTGTTTCTCTGTTGGCGCTTCCGATTGGCGCATCGGCCGCCGAAGGCGACACGATCTTGTTCAATCGCCTGGGCGGGATGCCTGCTGTGCGCCTGGTGGTCGATCGGTTCGTCGACAAGATCTTTGCCGACACGCGCGTGAACAAGTGGTTTTCGGCGGCCGTATCGGACCCTGAACGTGCCGCGGCATACAAGGCGAGCCTGACCACCCTGGTGTGCCAGGTGACCGGCGGTCCTTGCCGGTATGAGGGGCCGGACATGGCCACCGCGCACGCGGACCGTGCGATCACAAGTGACGCGTTCGACGCGGTGGTCGAGGATCTGACGGCCGTTCTTGACGAAGCAAAAGTACCGGCGCGGGAGAAGCGGGATCTGCTCGCGATTCTCGGTGGTCTGAAGTCCGCGATCGTCGAGAAGAAATAAGCGGTACCTATTTGCCGGCGACCGTGCTGGGCGCTTGTCCGTCGAGGACCGCGTAGTACGCCCTCAGGATTTCGGCGGCGACGTTCTGATGGGGCGGAACATATTCCGCGAAAGTCCGGCTGCCCCCGAACCGTGACTTCTGGACCTTCCAGAAATCAGGCCAACGGACATCGCCGGTGCCGCGCAATAGTGCGTCGTTGAGCGACTTTAGCATCGGATCGTTGATGCTGGCTGTGCCGATGCCGCGCGTGGCGATGACCTGCGCTCCCGGAGCGCGCTCCATCACGATGTCCATTTTGCCCATGCCATGGCAGCTTCCGAGGAACACCAGCCGCGCCGAGCTATTGAGGTAGTCGAGCGTCTTGTCCACGTGGTAGCTGTGCCCCCGGTGGACGACGACCGCGGGTTCGTAACTCGCTGCGGTCAACGCCTTGCTGACTCGCTGCTGGCGGCGTAGGGATTCGTCCGAATCCCCGGCGTTTGCGGACGTGTTGAGGTTGATCGGTACATTGGCGAAGATTTCGATGCGCCGCCCGTCCGACTCGCCGGTCAGCCGCACCCAGCCATCCTGGTCGGCGATTTTCCAGGCTTTGTCCGCCTCGTAGGTCGCCCGGAAGGACTCGTAGGAGTCGACGCCATCGGCGTCGTCGTAGAAAAAATGCCGTTCGACGCAGAGTTGTTCGCGCGGAAAGAGCGGCGCGCGCAGCAAGGTATCGATTCCGGCCAGCGCCCATTTGTACGGACCGGCGACGGTCTTCCAAGGGCCATCCGCGCCTCCCAGACGGGCATCGGCGAGCGCCGCGAGCAATCCATACATGGATTTCGCCTGTCGGCTTTCGGCGCGCTGAGACTGCTCCGAAATTGCGAGCGCAAGATGCCGCAGCCGTGTGATCGGCGCGACGTTCTGGACAATCTCGGCGGCGGATACGAGGTCCGCAAGCGGCTGATCACTGCGGTCCAAGCCATCCACGAAGGCGGCGACAACGCGGCCGCGCTCGCTATCTCCGGACGCAGCGAGAAACGCGTCGAGCCGCTCATTTGCCAGGGCCGCCGCGATGAACGGACGGAATTGCAGGAAGCGCATCGTTTCCAGCATGCGCAAAACGGACAGGCGTTCGGACCGCAGTCTGGGAAGGAGGGCGTGGTCGAAGATAGCGGCGAAACCGGCTTCGCCCTCTTCGGCGCGGCCGTAAGCCAGCAGGAGAAATACGTCGCGGGCAGTCATCGCGCGAAGATCCGTCGACCGCGCAGCGTTGCCCGCCGTGTTCATACTGCGTGCCATTGGAAGCGCTTGCGCTTCGAGCATGCGGTCCAGGGTGCGGATGGCGGTCCGGTCCGCGGCCAGCCTCATCTCGACGAGTTCATGAAAGTAGGCCGCCGGTTTGGCGGCGATTTCAATGGCGCGATCGAGCGTCATGCCGCCGCTCAGGATTCTGGTGTGAAATGCGGCGGCGCGTTCCTTAAGCGCTGGATCCACGTCCTTTCGGCGGGCCAGCATTGCAAGGAACTGCAAGTCGCGATTTCCGCTGGCGTCGAGCCTCGCCAGCGCATCTTGCGCCGACGGCGAATTGCCGGATGCCACGAGCACAGCGTCGCCCGGCACGGCGAGGGCACCGGCTTCGAACATTCGATTGCCGAACGGAAGGTGCACGTAGTCCGCCGCCGCGCGAACTGCTAATGACGGATTCCGCATGGTAACGGCCATGCAAAGACGGCGCGCGAGAGATTTGTCTGAAAGTTCCGCGGCAAGCGCGACCGCGTCAAAGAGCGGAACCTCCTCCACCCAAGGCAGGTCAATGAGCGAAGGGAGGTGGCGCGCGGCTGATTTTCGGTCGCGCGCACACGCCGACAGAAATGCTTGCTTACGAAGCTGATCTCGGCGCAGTTCGTTCTTTACGAGAAAAGCGAGATCCAGCGCCTGACCGGGTTCAACGTCCGCTTTCCGGCGAAGCGCGTCGAACAGCCGCTCCTGTGGGACGGCCGCATACTCGATCGCCGGCGGCGGTGATGCTTGGAACGGCATCGTGCGGCTATTTCGGCGCCGCCGTCAGATCCTGCGTTACAAACCGGATTAGTGACTCGAGAAGTGCGGCGCGAGGATAGTGCCCTTTGTCGACCATATTCTTCATCGACGCGGATTTCTCGAACGGTAGTGCTACCGCAAAGTGGTCGCCGCGGGCCGCACCGAGGAAGTTGGAGCCGGGCACGATCGCGTCGAGTTTGGTTAACTGCCCGTCTTCAACCAGGTCGAACGCGCGGAGAATTTTCCAGGTCTGCGCGAGCATCTTCGAGACCAGATTTTCGTCGGCCACGGCGATCAACGAATAGGAGGGAACCAGCGGATCCGGATAGCTCGCGAGGAACGCCCGGCGTACGTCGCGCCGCAGGCTCCGGAAACCAGCGGGAATGTCGCCCTTGCAACCCGGCAACGAATATCGGCGGATCCATTGATCGACGATCCCCGGGAGCGTATCGGCGATAGCGGATCCGCCGCTTGCGCCTGCAACGGAAATAAACGCGGCGACGGCATCGCGCACGCCCGCCTCTTGGGCGAGCGCCACTTGCGCGTCGGGCGTACCCTTGCTGTACCCGACGAGAATAAACTTGCGCGAATCGGTTTTCCGCGCCTCGCGGATGAAGTCGCCGATCTTTTTCGCGTTGTCCTCGCTCGAATCGTTCGGCATGTCGATCCGGTCCACCGTCATGCCGTGTTTATCTTTGAGATCGATCAAACCCTGTTCGAAGGCGGGCGCATCCGAAAAGCAGGAGCTCATGAAGCCCGGGATCACGAGTACGCGATAGTTCTTCGACAACTCCGGAAGCTTCGCGTCCGCGCGTCCGGCCGTATCCAAGTACTGATCGCAGTTCCCCCATTCGCCGCCGTCGGGATTACTCTGCGCGAGCACGGAACAGAATGTATCCGCGAACGCGGCGACCTGGTGCGTCTCGTCCGGCCGCATGTAGACGATCAGCGTCCGGCCGTCGCTGTTAAAGGCCTCGCCGTGCGCTGTCTTGGCTTCCTTGATGGTTTCTTTGGGAACCATGTAGTCGAGTTTCGCGACCATCCCGGTCTGCTGAAGGCTCTGGCCGATATACTCGCGCTCGCCGTCCACATCGGGATCGATTTTGTGCGTCAACTTGCCGTTGCGCTGGTCCCGGTCGAAGCCGATATCATGGGTGCCCGCGCCAACCCATACGGTCGCGCCGTCGTTCGTGAACGGCGCTTTCCATAGCCGGAAATGATGGCGTGAGGCAACCACGCGAACCGGATCCGCCTGCGCGTAACCGAAGTCCTGCGGGCGTCCGAAGAGCTGCAGTTCGCTCATCGGAATTGTCACGTACGCCTGCTTCGAGAAGGTAGCGAAGATGCCTCGCATAACGGTGTCTTTGACGGTTCGATCGACGGTCACCCAGCCGGCGTTGCGAAACGCCGTTTGCACCTGGACGAGCGTGCCGACGATGAGGAAATTGACGCGATCTCCGGCGGCGCCATCCGGATCCGAGACGCGAGCTGGCAGCGTATCGAGGAGATGCTGCGCCAGCGGAGTGATCTTCGCTTCGGGCGCGCGCGATGCGGCCGAAGCCGCCTTGCGATCGAGCGTGACCTTGAAGCTGCCGGTTCCGATATCGTTTCCGCCCAGATTGACGCCGAGGAACAGGCGTCCGGAAATTGGCGCTTTACTTTCGCGCCGGGAGCCAATTAGAAACGGACGCGAAGCGGCTTCGCTGCCGATACGGCCGAGAACGGCGCCCTTGTTTGCGTCGTTCAATGGATAGACTTTGATCAGGTCCGAGAAGCCACGGCCGCCGCCGTCGGGGTCGATGGATTTTCCGCCAAGCTGCACCGTGCCGGTCGCGCTGAACGTGATGGAGTCGCCCGCGGCGACATCGATGCCGGTGTCGACCCACCTGGATGTGGCGGGCAAGTCAAAATCTTTGACGCCGGCCTTCGCAGTAGCGGAAATCTGGGACCACGCGGAAGCCGGCGTTTGGGCCGGCAATTGGACACAATAAATGGCCAGTATGACGGGCATCCAAGAGGCATGGCGCATACGCCCACATTACTTGCGGACGGCGTCTAGAATCAAGCCCCGTATCTCCGCCCACAGTTCGAGATCCATCTCCATCTTGGCGTGACTGCCGCCAAACGTACGGCGGATCCAGGTTGCTTGCCGGTTTTGGGGAGCTTCGCCTCGGTAGGAACGCTCGAAGTTTCCGAGGATGCGGGTCCGCGCCGGGTCCTCCGCGTGGATCTCTCGGCGCCCCTGAATCGTAAGCGGGTCATGCTGGTAGTAGTTAATGGCTTCGTGGACGTTGGACGGAATCTTTCCGCCGTGCATGCCGACGCTGTCGATCTGGACCGTCAGCAAGACCGGGATTCGGAGTTTCCGCAGATCCCGAGCGGTATGTACCGCAGCTTCGCCGCCAAGGCTTTGCCCATAGAGAATCACGCGCGCCTGCGCACGCTCCCGGTCGTCGAGACGCCCATCGCCGTTTGTGTCGAGCGCGCGGCGGAGGAATTCGACGGCGGTTTTCTCGTGGCGGTTCTCGAACGTCTCGGCGGCGATTCCCTGCGCTCGCAGGTCGAGCGCCAGTTTGCGGACGCTACGCTGCGGATCGTTCCATTTCTCGATGGCTCCGAGAAAGCCGATGGCAATAGGTTGGCCTGCCGGCACGGGAGACCGAGTGCTAAGATCCGCTGGGCTCTGAGCCAAACCCGGACCGGCGGCAAGCAATAGAAAGAGAATATTCCGCAATGGACGAATCCGAAAGCCGCTATCGCGGCTCACTCCTTCGACGTTCGCTTCCGCACCAGGGTTTCGAGTTCCACGAGCGTCTTCGGCCAATCGCTCTTCATCAGGCGTGACAGACCGCGGTCGGCCAGGAGTTTACCCCCGGTCTGACACGCCGCGCAGTAATTGGTTTCGTTGTCGGCATAGCGGATCCGTTGGATCTTTTCGCCGCATCGCGGACAGGGTTGGCCGAAGCGCCCATGCGCCGCCATCTCCGGGCGGAAGGCAGTCACCTTCTCCGGGAATTCGCCGTTCGCGTCCCGGCGCAATCTCTCGATCCATTCCAGCAAAACTTCGCGGGTGGCGGCGAACAGGCGCGCGACTGCTTCGGGCGGCAGTTTCTGTGTCAGCGCTACCGGCGATAGGCGCGCGCGATGCAGGATCTCGTCGGAATACGCGTTGCCGATCCCGCTCAGCGACCGCGGATCTGTCAGGGCGCGCTTTAGCGTGTGATTTTCGGTTTGCAGCGCCTCGGCGAACTGCGCCTCCGTGGCCGTCAACACCTCTAGCCCGCCTGGATCGAGCGATCGCAGTCCAGCTTCGCCCCGGACCATATGCACGGACGCACGCCTTTGCGTGCCTGCCTCGGTCAGCGACAGACTGCCTGGCGCGAAATCGAACGACGCCAGATTCCGGCGAGCGGACAGCGTAGGGCGTTTGGTGCTCCAGTGGAGGCGGCCAGCAATCATCAGGTGCAGCACCAGCCACAGATCGTTGTCGAAGCCGAACGCGATCCGTTTGCCGACCCGCCGAAGTTCTCGCAGCGTGGCGCCTTCGACGCCCGTCAGCGGTGGGTCGATCGTGCGGACGAGAAACGGGCTAGCCACGCGCGCGGCTTCGAGTTTGGCGCCGAGCGCACAGGCTCCAATGGCCTCGATGTAGACCTCGATATCCGGCAACTCGGGCATCGCCCGCTATCGTATCGCGCCCGGTGGATCGGCTATTCGCGCTAGCATTCCAGTTTGAGTGCCCCGAAATCCAATGCGGCCGCCGAGGCGAACAAACCCGCGGCGGAGTTGCGCTGGCCGGGATTTGTGGCTCTATTGGCGGTCGGCGGTTTGCATTACGCCCTGCCCTCCGAACTCACGGTCGGCCCGGACTGGATTTTGACGGCGCTCATCGTACTTTTCGCGATTCCCAAGATCATCAGCGACCGGGCCGGCCGGCAGAATCTCTATCGCATTTTCGGGCACTTGACCTCGGGCCTCGTCACAGCCGATATGATCGCCTCGCTCGCTCTGCTGATCTGGCGGCTTCCTAAGCACGAAGACAGCCCTCAGAAATTGTTGTTGGCGGCCAGTCTGTTATGGACGATCAATGTTCTCGTCTTTGCCTCATGGTATTGGCGGTTGGACGCCGGCGGTCCCCATGGCCGCGATTCGCTCGCAGAAAAAGCCGGAGGCTTTCACGCTGATGGCGCGTTTCTGTTTCCGCAAATGACGATGTCTCCCGACCTCCTGAAGCGGATGGGCGAAGGGCGCTGGCGGCCTGGATTCGTCGACTATTTGTTTCTCGCCTTCAATACGAGCACGGCCTTCTCGCCGACGGACGTGCCCGTACTCTCTCGATGGGCCAAGGCCCTTATGATGGTGCAGTCGGTGATTTCCTTGACAACCATTGCCATCATTGCCGCGAGGGCCGTCAATATTCTGTGAGGAGGATCAAGAGTGAATCCGGAACCAATAACGCTCGTCTCCGATCTCGCCTTCCCCGAAGGACCGAGATGGCATGACGGCTGGCTGTACTTCTCCGACATGCATAATCACAAAATGTGGCGAGTCCGTGAGGATGGGCCAAAGGAAGTGGTCGCGGAATTTCCGCACATGTCGTCCGGGTTGGGCTGGCTTCCGGACGGGCGGATGCTCGTCGTATCGATGACGGACAGGGCACTGCTCCGCGAGGACGGCGGCGTGTTCACGAAGGTCGCCGATCTGTCGGACGTAGCCGAATTCCACTGCAACGACATGGTGGTTGATTCGCGCGGACGGGCCTACATCGGCAATTTCGGCTTCGACCTCGACGGCGGCGGAACGCCCAAGGCGACGGGCATTATTTTTGTCGACACGGAATTCCGCGTGAGCCGGATCGCCGAGGATGTATGGTTTCCCAACGGCCACGTGATCAGCCCCGATGGCCGGACTTTGATTCTGGCGGAGACGTTCGGCCACCGGCTGACGGCGTTTGACATAGCAGATGAGGGGTCGCTATCAAATCGCCGGGTTTTCGCGGGTCTCGACGGAGACGTATATCCCGACGGCATCTGTCTCGACGCCGAAGGGGCGGTCTGGGTGGCGTGCGCCACCTCGGAATGCATCATTCGCGTGCGCGAGGGCGGTGAGGTTGCGGCTATGATTGCGCTCCCGGGCCGCAGATCGTACGCCTGCATGTTGGGCGGAGAAGACCGCAAGACTTTGTTCATTTGCACATCGACGGATTCGCGGCCGGAAAAGACTCGCGAACTGCAATCCGGACGCATCGAGATCTTGCGGGTCGACGTGCCGGGAGCCGGGCTACCGTAATCCACTGCTTGCGCCGATCAAATACGAAGAAGCCTCCACTCCGCCAACCGGAAAAGCGGTCGGCGGGAAGATAGCACTTGCGTTCCGGCCACGATATGAGCGACCATAGCCGGTTTCCCTGCTTCGTTTTGGATCCATGCGGATACGAATCCTATATCACGATCATTGCTTCGACGGAGCGGCGTCCGCGGCGTTCTTCAGCCGTTTTATCCAGGAGAAGTTTCATCCCGACGCGGAGTTCGTCTATACGGGGATGGCCCATAAGGCGTCGCAGTTATTTGAGGACGATTTGTTCGACGGCGACGAGAATGCGATCGTCGACTTTAAGTACTCGCCGAATCCCAAGCTGACCTGGTGGTTTGATCATCATCAGAGCGCGTTTCTTACACCCGAGGACGCCGAGCATTTCCGCCAGGACACGAGTGGGCGTAAGCTGTTTGACCCCACGTTTAAGTCGTGTACGTTGTATATCGCAACCGTCGCGCGCGAGAAGTTCGGATACACCGCGCCGGACCTGGACGACCTTGTCAAATGGGCCGACATCATCGACGGCGCGCAATACGCAGACGCGCACGAGGCCGTTGAGCTACGGGCTCCGGCGCCTCAGCTCACGATGGTGATCGAAGCGGCCAAGGGCTCGGAAATCGTCCAGAAGATCATCGGTTATATGCGCCGTGAGCCGCTCGCGCAGATCATCGCGGAGCCTGAAATCCAGGCGCTGTATACGCCACTCTACGAGCGCCACCTTAAGTCCATCGAGATCATTCGCGAGACCGCTCAATTCGAAAAGGGCGTCGTGTTTTTCGACTTGATCGCCCATGAGCTTGAAGGCTACAACAAGTTCATTCCGTACTACCTCTATCCGGAATCCGTCTACACGGTTTCAGTCAGCACGCAGAGCTTCCGCACCAAAGTGTCGGTTGGATCGAATCCTTGGGTGAAGGAGCCGTTGGCGCACAACCTGGCTACGATCTGCGAACGGTACGGGGGCGGCGGACATGCCAAGGTGGGCGCCATCAGCTTTCCGATTGGCGCGATCGAGGAAGCCCGCAAAGTCGCCGCCGAGATCCGGGCCGAACTCCAAAGCTGAAATCCGGTCTCGCTCGTTACGCGAGGGTGTATTGCGGGATGGCGCTGACGAGTGCTTGCAGCGATACCGGGGACGGCGCATCCAACTGGCAGGTGTAGTGGTCGGCGCATCCCTCGAGACGCACTTTGGCGTCCTGCCTCGTCACCCGGTAGGCCATTGAGGCGCCGTAGTCCGCGCGTAGAGACTCGAGGGGCCAGTCCGTATCGCTGATGATCCGCAGACTTGCACCGGGAGTAATGAGGATCGTCATCGCGGCGGCTTCACCGGCGGTGCCTATGTCGTCGGCGGCTTCAAAAATCCGAAGCGCATTTTCCGCAAACCGTCCCACAAGAAGACGTATCGGCGGAGCGTCCGCACCCTTGAAGGAAAATCAACCCTTCATTGCGCGCTCGTAGTGGACGATCTCTGGCGGATTTCCCAGGACGACCGTCACGAGATCAAAGCGGACCTTCGCCCAATCGATCCAGGCGCGCCGGGTGTATTCATGGGCGGACCACAGCAGGGCGTCCTCTTTGTCCACGTTGATGGCCCGCTCGGGCGGTCCGAATTCGGACGAATGGCGGGTTTTCACTTCGACGAAGACGAGATCTTCGCCATCCCAGCCGATGAGATCGACTTCGCCGGCGCCGGACTGGCGGCGCCAGTTCCGCGCCACAATCCGGAAGCCCTTCTTGCGCAGGTATCGATGGGCCAAGTCTTCGCCTTCGCGGCCGGTCGCCGCGTTCGGCGTCACGCGAGAGCGCAGGAAGCCGTTCCGCAGCCGGTCTGAAGTGCGCCAAAGCGGTCCGAGCA
>JBDTTK010000089.1:0-9962 GCA_039930685.1 Bryobacteraceae bacterium
GCCGCAGTAGGCCGAAGGCGTCAGAATCGAACCCGACGTTTCGGACCCAATCGCGAACGTGACCAAACCCGCCGCCACAGCCGCTGCCGATCCAGAGCTCGAGCCTCCTGACCAACGCGTCTTGTCCCACGGGTTTCGGCCCGGACCCGTCAACGACGCCGACGCATAGCGGTAGCTCGGTCCGCCCGCGAGTTCGACCATCGCGAGCTTGCCCGTAAGGACGCTGCCTGCCTTGTCGAGCTTCTTCACCACGGTGGCGTCTTCTTTGAAGACCTGTCCGGCGTAGGGCCGCGCGCCCCATGTTGTCGGATTGCCCGTGACCGCGAGCAGATCCTTCACACCGCACGGAATCCCTTGCAGTTCGCGCCACCGGTCGCGCTTGATGTCGCCGTCGAGATCCTTCGCCTTGCGAATCGCCGTGTCCTTTAGGGAGCAGGCCAGAGCATTGAGCTTGGGGCCAATCGTCTCCAGACGCGCCGTGAAAGCCCGCGCCAGTTCGACCGCCGAGAACTCCTTGGCATGGAGCTTCGCCGACAGTTCCGGAATCGTCGCGAAGAATACGTCGTCGCTGAAATCCTTGTTTGCCATCATCAGGCCCTGAACTGCGTCGCGGGCTCCGTCGCGATCGGAACCTCGGCCTTGGCCAGTGTCTCGAGATTGGCCTTGAGCGCGGCCCTCGCCGCGGTCGCATCGTCGGGATCGGCGCTCGCCGGCGGACTCTGAGAAACGGCTGCCTGCGGTGCGGCCACAACCGCCGCCGTCATGAGCCCCGCCAGATTGCGGCGCGTAATCTTCATGAAGTGATTATAGAAGCACTGCTTGCCGCGCAGCCCACGCTACGAGACCCAACGACGGTCACGTTAGGATTGCGATCTCTGGAAGACGTAGAAAAAGATGGTCACGCTCAGGGCGGAGAACGCATACACGAGAGCCCGCACCATAACCAGAATTGGAACAATGCCGTCGATCACGCCCATCAGGTCCGTAATGAAGGCTAGGGTCAGAAGCAAGGCTGCCAGGGCGCTTCCGATCAAGGCAAGGAACGCGGCGTTCTTCAGTGTCATGACTAGGAGTATGCGCAGGATCCCGGGAGGCGCACAAGCGGTCGCGCTTCATGCGTGTCGAGGACCCGCAACCCCCACCGCTTTCAGCCCCGCACACACCCTGATGCTGTACTACGATTGAAGCCGGCATGAACAGACGATCCTTTCTCCAGGCCGGCGCGTCGTCAGCGTTCGCACCTCCGGCGGCATCCGCCGACTGGCAGGAGCCAGCAGGCGCACAAGCCGCGACTCCGCCCAACATCATTTGGGTGTTTGGCGATCAGCACCGCGCGCAGGCGCTGTCCTCGAATGGCGATCCGAACGCCAGGACGCCGAACATCGACGGCATGGCAGTGAATGGCGTCACGTTCACCAATGCCATTTCAGGCTTCCCGCTGTGCTGTCCGTTTCGCGGTTCGCTGTTGAGCGGGCGCTATCCGCATCATTGCGTCCCCGGCCACGAATACCCTTTGCCTGACGGGCAGAAGACCGTCGCCCACGCTTTCAACGATGCCGGATACCGTACGGCCTACTTTGGCAAATGGCACCTCGCTGGTTGGCATGAGCGCAACGGGCGGGCGGCGTTCTACATCACGGATCCCAACAAGCGCGGTGGATTCGAGACGTGGGCCGGGTACGACAACAACAACAGCCAGTACGATTCGTGGATCCACGGCGGCGCTGGTAAGGACGCGTTTCACTACCGCCTTCCCGGCTACGAGACCGACGAGCTGTCCAACCTGTTCATCAAGTACCTGAAGGAGCGCGGCGACGAGCAGAAGCGGCCGGGCGGGAAGCCGTTTTTCGCGGCGCTGTCCGTCCAGCCTCCGCACGATCCGTACATTGCGCCGCCGGAATTCATGGCGCGGTACAACCCGGCCCGTCTCGAGATGAGACCGAACGTACCGCAATCTCGAACCGTTCAGGATCTGGCGCGGCGCGAGTTGGCGGGCTACTACGCGATGATCGAGAACTGGGACCACAACATCGGGCGGATCCGCCAAGCTCTCTCCGGCGCAGGGCTCGCGAACAACACGCACATCGTGTTCTTCAGCGACCACGGCGACATGCATGGATCGCACGGAATGTACCGGAAGACAAATCCTTTCGAGGAGTCGATTCGGATCCCCTTCCTCATCAGCGGCGAGATTCCACGCTACGGCACGCGCAAGGTCGGACGGATTCCCGCCGTCATCAACCACGTCGACATCGCACCTACAACGCTGGGACTGTGCGGCATCCGAAAGCCCGGGTGGATGGAAGGCGCGGACCTCTCGCACCACCGCATTGCGAAGGAGGCCGCACAGCCGGAGCCGGATTCCGCCTTCCTGCAGAGCGTCGTTCCCACCGGCCATGCCGATAGCATCAATCGTCCCTATCGCGGCGTGGTCACCAAAGATGGTTGGAAGTTCGCCTCCTTCGAGGGAGCACCGTGGATCCTCTTCAACCTGAACGAGGATCCGTACGAGCAGGCGAACCTTGCGTTCAACAACCGATATAAGGTCGAGCGCCAGAAGCTGTCAGACCGCCTGCGGCAATGGATCGCCGACACGGGCGACAGGTTTGCGATTCCGGCGGATGTCTGACTCTAAGTCGGGCTCAGCGTAGAGTCCTTCATTCGTTCCTGGTGTTCATACAGGCGGCGAGGCCTGGGTGGCGCGGACCTCCAAGGTCCGTGATCCGCGTTCTAACACGGCCCGCCCCTCGAGCGGCACCTTTCACGCCAGGCGCTCCTGCCTCCAACTCACTCGCAACACATATAATGACCCTCGTGCGTTATCTACTCGCCCTCGACGAAGGCACCACGAGCGCCCGTGCCGCCGTCTACGACTCCGAAGGCCGCCGCATTGCCATGGAGTCCGCGCCGATCGACTGCCGTTACCCTCACCCCGGTTGGGTCGAGCAGGACGCCCTCACCGGCGCCGGAGCCATCTGGCCCGCGCAGCTCGACGCCACCCGGCGGACTCTTGCCGCCGCCAACGTCGATCCCAAAGACATCGCCGCCCTCGGCATCACCAATCAACGCGAAACCACGCTGGTATGGGACCGTGTGTCCGGCGAACCCATCGCACCCGCCATCGTCTGGCAGTGCCGCCGCACCGCCGACTACTGCGCCGGACTCGCTTCTTCTTCCTCATCACGCTCCACCATTGAAGAGAAAACCGGCCTCGTCATCGACGCTTACTTTTCGGCTTCGAAGATCCGCTGGATCCTCGATCATGTCCCCGAGGCGCAGAATCGCGCGCGAGCCGGCGATCTGGTCTTCGGCAACGTCGACACCTGGCTTATCTGGAAACTGACGGGCGGAAAAGTCCACGTCACCGATCCTTCGAACGCCTCCCGCACGATGCTCTACAACATCGAGACCGGCGACTGGGACAACGAGCTGCTCGCTATCTTTGATGTGCCCCGCGCCATGCTCCCGACAGTTGTCCCTTCGAGCGCGGTGTGCGGAACCACAACGATCTTTGGCAGCGAGATTCCCATCGCCGGAATCGCGGGCGACCAGCAGTCCGCCCTCTTCGGCCAGGCTTGCTTCTCTCCCGGACTCTCGAAGAATACTTACGGAACCGGCTGTTTTGCATTGATGCACACCGGCGGAACCCGCCCGGTTTCGCGCAACCGCCTGCTCGCGACCCGCGCCTGCTCCCTGGATGAGAAGCCGCAGTTTGCCGTCGAAGGCGCCGTGTTCATCGCCGGCGCCGCCGTGCAATGGCTGCGCGACAAGATGGGGCTGATCACCAACGCTGCGGAATCCGAAGCCATCGCCGCATCCGTCCCCGACACCGGCGGCGTCTACGTCGTACCGGCATTCGTCGGACTTGGCGCGCCCCACTGGGATTCGTCCGCCCGTGGAACCATCACCGGCATTACCGCATCCACGGATCGCGCCCGGATCGTCCGAGCCACCCTCGAAGGCATCGCGTATCAAACCCGTGAATTGACCGACGCCATGCAGGCCGACAGCGGAACCAAACTCCAGGAACTGCGCGTCGACGGCGGCGCGTCCGCCAACGCATTCCTGATGCAGTTCCAGGCCGACATCCTCGGGTGCCGAATCGTTCGTCCCGCCGACATCGAGACGACTGCGCTCGGCGCCGCCTACCTCGCCGGACTCGCCACCGGAGTTTACAAGAACACCGACGATCTCGCGCAATTCTGGCGGTCCGAACGCGTCTTCGAACCGAAGATGAACGCGGACCAGCGCGAGTCTCTGTTCGCAGGATGGAAATCCGCCATCGCGCGCGCGCGAGCCTGATGGAATCTCGGATCTCCTGGCTGCTGTGGGCGGCTCTCTCGGCAGCGGTCTCGCCGGGCCAGGCCCAGACTGGATGTACGTGGATCGAGAGGTCCGACCAGTTTGCCGATCGTCACGCCAATGTCTGGGTTCACATGGGCGACTTGCGGACGGGCCAACGCCTCACGATTCGCGGCGAATTTCCGCATGCGCGGTATATGTCGCTCGAGGTGTACGACGCAAGCGGACGGATCGTCGATTCATTAACGGATACATCGATCCTCGAGATCCGCGGCTGGAATCCGTTCCTGCCCGGCATGAACCGCACGAAGCCGTATTTTGGCGAATTCGAAATTGACGTCCGTATGGAGGAGCGTCCGGCTGCGGACCGGCCCGCCAACACTCTCTATGTGGGCGCGCCTTCGACCGGCGGCCATCGCCTGTTCCTTTTGCTGTACCGGACGCTGCTCCTGGACCGTTCCCTGCCGGGGGGGAATCCGCCCCGCATCGTGTATCGTGGCGCACCGAATCAGGGTTCCTGTCCCGTCGGACCGTGGAGTGCGGGTCCGCCCAAGCGCCTCATCGGCGCGGCCGGAGAGTTGCCCCCGCGGCTTCCGGAAAAGCTGTTCGAGTGGACCAAACTCACGCCGGCGGCGACGGGCGCAATTCAGGCAGACATTCGCTATACGTTTGCCAGGATCGGGGTAACGCCAGGCCGGATTCTGTTTTTGACGATCCCGCCGTTTCAGGCGCCCGTCGGAGTCGAGCGCGCCGAGCCGTTCCCGGAGTCCGCCGCTCTGCGTTATTGGAGCGTCAGTTTCGGCCCCCTCTACGGTTCCACCGAACGCACCCTGGCGGATTTCGAGATCCCGCAGTCGCGGCATCTATATGTAGGGCTCGGGGGTACTCCCCGTCCTGTGGAAATCCCGCCTGAGGAATGGGTCGGCCTCAACATGATTACCGGGTTTGTAACCGTGCGCCAAGTCCTGCCGGTCCGTGAGCCAGACACCTTAGTACCCAAATGGTCGGAAATGACGGTGATACGTAGCAAGTAGTAGCCATTGCACCAGGAAATTGACCTAAACTTTAAGCTGCTTGTTGTCGAAAGATCGAATAGTGGAGTAGGTCAACTCTTCACGGAACCGGCGCACTCCGATGACCGCCATGCTGCCTGATCACAATACGAAGCGGACCCTCGAAGCCGCCGACGAGTTGAGCGCCCTCAAGGGCTCTTTTCTCGCGAGCCTCAATCACGAGATCCGGACGCCTCTATCCGGAATCCTCGGCATGACGGATCTGCTCCTCGAGACGCCGCTCGACGCCGATCAGCGCGACTATGTTCAAGCCACCCGCCTATGCGCCGAAAGCCTGTTTGAGACGCTGAACGCGACGCTCGAATACTCCGCGCTCATGGCGGGCAATTGCGTTCTCGACGAGTCTGAGTACCTTTTATCGGAAGTGATCGAAGCCGCTGTGGCTTCGCAGCGCAATAAGGCCGAGGCGAAAGACATCGCGATTAACTGGACGATCGCCGACAACGTTCCGGAAACGCTGATTGGCGACGCCGTGCGCATCCGGCAGTTGCTCGGCCACCTCGTCGCGAATGCCGTTAAGTTTACGAATCGGGGTACCGTCACCGTCCGCGCCATCGCGGATCGCGACGCGGAGTCGCCTCACCTGACCATCTACGTCCGCGACACAGGCATCGGGATCGCGCAGGAAAACCTGGAGCTAATCTTCGAGTCCTTCCGCGGAGGAGGAAGTGGCGGTTCGCTGTCTTCCGGGAACGAAGGACTTGGACTCGGCCTCGCCGTGGCGCAAAAGCTCTCCGCGATCATGAACGGCCACCTGGAAGTATCGAGTTTGATCGGTGAAGGCAGCGAGTTCAAAATCCTTCTGCCGCTGCGGGTTCCTGAACACGTTACATCTGGCTTTGCCGCCCCTGCCGGAGACACGAGCGTTCTCAAGCGCATCCTCGTCGTCGAAGACAACCCGGTCGGACAGACGGTCATCCGCCACATGCTCGCCCGGCGCAACTTCGAAGTCGAATGCGTCGACTCCGGTGCTCTCGCCATCGCGGCCGCCCGAACCGGCGTTTTCGATCTCATCCTGATGGATTTGAAGTTGCCGGACATGAACGGACTCGAAGTGACTGACGCCATCCGCGCGCAAGCCGACTCCCGGCAGGTTCCGATTCTCGCGCTGACCGCTAATACTTCCGACGAGCTCCGCGAAGTCTGCCGCGAACACGGCATGCAGGCGTATTTGTCCAAACCCGTACAGATCGTCGACCTCCTCGCCGCGATGAACCGGTTCCTCTCGTAGCCGGCACTGGGCTTCGCCCAAACTCACGTAGTACCCTAAGCCTCAATGAGCTTCCGAGAGCGTCTGCAATTCACCTGGACCCTCACTTGGCCGCTTATCGTCATTGACCTCGCGTGGGCCGTGCTCCTTCATCTCGTCGTCGAAGGAGGCACCACGTCAGCGGACTCGCTCTTTCAAGTCTTCTCGTTCTTCGTTCTTGGGCCAGCCATCCTCCGCTGGGCACTGAATCGCGGAACACCGCTCCATCGCGTCGTCGCCATCCGGCGCGGCGCCGAATCAACACTCAGCATCGCGGACGCTCTCGCGCCATTTTGGCTGATCGCGTGGCGATCGCTGATTTTCATGTTGTTAGCACTCCTGCCCCTATCGCTGCTACTAAAGTCCATCGTTCCGCCGGAGTTCAATCAGTGGATTCGCTCGCTCGCCGCGTCGCCGCTCTCTAACTCGTTGGGACTCACCGTCGTGGACGTCGTGACCAACATGGCGATCGTGCCCTTTCTCATTCCCGCAATGCTGAGCAAACGCTATAAGCAATTCACCCTCGAACTGCGCTCGCGCGAGACCGCCCCGCAAATGAATTCCGTTTCACGAAAACATTTCAAAAGGAACTTGTCGAAACGATAGAACGTCGTTTATGATGTGGGTCTTACTTCTTCCGAGGCTGGTGCTGAATCCGGTTCGACGAAGTTGAAGTTTCACGACCGCGTCGTCGATAAGAAGATAGGGGCCCCGTCCGCGAGAGCGGGGCAGAGACGAGAGGTTCTTGTGGAAATCTTGGGCGATCGGAAATTTGTGGAAGTTCCCGGCGGCAGGAATCATGAGCTGCCGCCCCTGCTGGTCAAGATGAAACCGCAGGTCCGTAGCCTGGACCGCGTGATGACTCTTGCGAACGGCCTCATCGAGCAGGAAGACATGATTCCCACGCCGTCGATCGAGGCGTTGCTTCCCGAAGAGGATCTCGACCGCGCGCGCCAGCAGCTTGAGCGCTCGAAGATGGACCTCGCCCTCAATCTCGTCGACCAGTACCTCGGCCTCATCAAACACTGGCAGTGGGGCGACGGAATCCTCGAATGGATTCGCCAATGCGAAACCACGTTTGAAACGCGCAGCGACCTTCGCGCGCTGCTGCATCCCGACGTCTGGCCGCACGCCGGCCGCTCGAGCTTCGTGCGATTGCTCGAAGACAAAGCTGTTGCCACGCACGGCGTCGAAATCGAAAAAGCCGTCGGACTGCGACTCACCTTCCGGCAGCCGCCGCCCATGTCCTGCTGCTCGAACCAGTTCCTGTTCTACTTGAACGGAACGTTGGGCCATTCCGCGTACGACGCCTGGGCGGGCATGACGCCGGACCCCATCTCCGCGTTGCCGCCCGAGCGCTTCTCGTTCGAAGTCGTCAACATGGAACTGTAACCGCTCGAGACGCAGTTCGCACCGACAAACTTGACCGTAGGGGCCGGGCCTGACCGGCCCCTGCGAGTGCAACTCTTAGAAATCGCGCGCCGCCCGCCTGACCTTCCCCCTCCCTTTTCGGTACGATCATCCTTGATGCAAATGTCCGCTACGCATTCCCCAGCACGGACGACCTGTCCATGAAAATCGGTCTCGCCGGACTCGGCTTCATGGGCTCGACGCACGTACGCGCCTACAGCACCCTCCCGAACGTTACTCTCGCCGCCGTCTGCTCACGACATCCTTCTCGCCTTGCCGGCGAACTGTCCGACGCGGGCGGCAACATCGGAGAAGCTGGCCGCTTCGATTTCTCTGGTCTCAAGAAATACGACTCGCTCGAAGGCATGTTCGCCGACCCGGACCTCGAAGCCGTTGACCTCTGCCTGCCGACCCATGCGCACGAGGCCGCGGTGGTCGCTGCTCTTGCCGCGGGCAAGCACGTGATGGTCGAAAAGCCGATGTCATTCGACCATGCCAGCTGCCAGCGCATGATCGCGGCCGCCAAGCAGGCCGGACGAATCCTGATGACGGCGCAAGTGCTCCGCTTCTTTCCCACGTACACGTGCCTTGAGACCGCGATTCCGAACCTTGGAACGATCCGCACCGCCGCGTTCCGCCGGCGTTGCGCCATGCCCCGCTGGGGCGCCTGGTTCACCGACCGCTCGAAATCCGGCGGCGGCATTTTCGATCTTCTAATTCACGACGTCGACATGTGCCTGCACCTGTTCGGAACGCCCGTCGCCGTTTCGGCGAGCGGCTTCGAGGATCTTGCGAATGCAGTCGATCTCATCGACGCCCGCTTTCATTACGCCCAGGGCCGCACGATTACCATCCGCGGCGGCTGGCACCCGGGCGCTTTTCCGTTTTCGATGGATTACACCATCGTCGGCGATGCCGGAACCATCGAGTTCAGCTCAATCGGCAAGCCTCCCACCCTTTACGGCACCTCGGAAACCAGCGAACTGCCGATCGACGGCCCGGACGGCTATGCCTCCGAGATTGCCTATTTTGCCGAATGCTGTAGAACCAACACGCCTCCCGTGCGATGCGCTCCCGAGGACTCCGCCGAGGCGGTCCGCCTCGCGATCCTCATGCGCGATTCGCGGGAACTCAATGGAGAAAGGATTTCTGTCTAATGCCTGTTGCACCAACCATCCGCGATCGTGAAATCGGAATGCTCTTTTGGGCCGGACGCGATACTGTCGACCAGTTGATCGCCCTCGGCGCGCACTGCGGCCAAATCGGAGTCGGCGGCGACGTCGACATCACGCCCGGATTCCTCAGCGAATGGCAGGCGGCCTCGGCTGAGTTCCCCCTCTATACCGTCGTCGCCGCCTACATTGGCGAGCACTACAACGACATCGCGACCGTCCAGCGCACGGTGGGCTTTATCCCGCCCGCCACCCGCGCCGCGCGCGAAGCCCGTACACTTGAAATCGCCGACCTCGCCGCCGCCCTCGGCATTCCCGGAATCGCGTGCCACATCGGCTTCGTTCCCGAGGACCACTTTGACGCCGACCATATCGCCGTCCGCGAGATGGTCCGCCGCATCTGCGACCGCTGCGCCACGTACGGCCAGACCTTCGCGCTCGAAACCGGCCAGGAGACCGCGCCCGTGCTCAAGGCGTTCATCGCCGACGTCGGACGCCCAAACCTCAAGATCAACTTCGATCCCGCGAACATGATCCTCTACGGGACCGGCGACCCCATCGAAGCACTCCAACTCCTTGCGCCCGACGTGGTCAGCGTCCATTGCAAGGACGGCGACTGGCCCGACAAATCGAAACCCGGGACACTCGGCACCGAACGCCCGCTTGGCAAGGGCTCCGTCGGCATGCAGCGTTTCGTCGATACGCTGAAGTCGTTCGGCTACACGGCCCCGCTGTTCATCGAGCGCGAATCGGTCG
>JBDTTK010000090.1:0-9906 GCA_039930685.1 Bryobacteraceae bacterium
TGGATCGCGCTGTTGC
The DNA here is from genome assembly GCA_039930685.1 of Bryobacteraceae bacterium. Classification (GTDB taxonomy): domain Bacteria; phylum Acidobacteriota; class Terriglobia; order Bryobacterales; family Bryobacteraceae; genus JBBQWZ01. Next base: position 17 of record JBDTTK010000090.1, read on the forward strand.
TCCTGGCAGCCCTGATTCCGTCAGCACGCTTCGCGTGGCAAAATCGTGACACGCCCCAATTTGGATTTCTCCACGACGATAGTCTCTATCTCGTTTCCGCTAAGTCGCTTATCACTGGAGATGGATACCGGATCGAGAGTCTACCGGAGCAGCCGTATCAAACCAAATACCCCCCGGGGCTTCCGATGCTACTGGCCCTGGCTTGGAAGCTCGGGGGCGGCTATGAAGGAACCTTCGGCTGGGTGACGCTGTTCGGTTGGATGACCATTCCACTCCTCGCGCTGCTGAGCATGCGGCTGTTTTCCGACTATGGTTTGGCGGGTTGGCGTCCGGTGATGGTTGGCCTGCTGTTAGCCGTGAATCCATACTTCAGTCTCTTCGGCGTTAATCTTTTGGCCGAGAACCTATTTCTGTGCCTGCTCCTTGGCTCGTTCCTTCTATCGCTCCGTGGGCGGAGCGCTGCGGCGCCAGTCGTCGCAGGGATGGCATACCTGGTCCGGAGCGCGGGAATCGTCCTGTTGGCCTCTCATCCGATCGCATTGTGGCTGCGTGGCAGGCGGCGCGCCGCGATGACGTATGTCGCCATACTTCTACCTGTGGTGGCCGCGTGGATGGTGTGGTCCCGCTTCCATATGGCGCCTCCAGGCAAAGATTGGATCATCACCTATTACACGAATTATTTTCTCTATCAGACTCAAAATGCTACGCTAGACATCTTTCCGATCCTGCTATGGAAAAACGTGGATGCGCTGCTCGCGAGCATGGGCTATCTCGTGTTTCCGAAGATTCAGAACATCTTGGCCGCGAAGATTGCCGCCCAAGTGATCGCGTGCCTGATGATTTCGGGTGTTGTGCGGCTTACATTCCGACACGAAGGCGCGAGGGACTATACACTGTTCGCGATTGGATCGGCTCTGATGCTGCTGGTTTGGCATTTTCCGCCCAACGAGCGATTTCTGCTGCCTCTGGCACCGCTGCTGTTTGCGGGAATGATCGTCGAAGTGGAGCGCTTCGCGGATCAAGTCCGCACGGGATTTTCCCATCGCGACCGCAGCCAGAGAGTGGCCGCCTACGCGATCGGAGCGGTTGGCGCGGTCGTTCTGTTGTGCTGCCTTAGCCTTCAGCTTTGGGTGAGCCAGTCGCTGATGCCGGACACGGCGGAGCTTTCGCGGGCGAGGCGGTCGGACCGGCGGGTGGCCTATGACTGGATCAGGGAGAATACGCCGGCCGATGCCGCGTTCGTCGCTTATGACGATGCGGTTCTCTATCTGGAGACCGGACGCCATGCCACCTCGATTCCCCTGCCCACGCGGAACCTGTATCTGGGCAACACGCAGCGGCAGATCGAGATCTATCGTGACATTCAAGAGATCGCGCATCACCATAGCGCCGCCTACATCCTGTTCACGGCGGATGACCTCACGCGGGACGAGGCGCCCGATCAGAGGGACGTGATCGCCCGGGGATTGCGGGATAATACTCGTTTGGAGCAAGTCTGGTCGTCCGATCGCGCTACGATCTTCAGGGTGAGGTAGAGCGAGAGAAATCCTTCAGAGGTCTATGTGGAATAAGCTGATCGGCTGGTGGGAATCGAAGACGCGGCGCAAAAGCATGAAGGACTCTCAGTCCATTCATGCGAGCGTTCTGCGGGATCGGACGTCGAAGGCCGAAATCCAGGTCATGTCGATCCTGGCGGTGTTGGTGATCGTTCCGTTAGCGGCACTCGCCTATTACTTCTTTGCCGGCGGACCGCGAGGCGAAGCCACCTATGCCGACGGGATTCGCCTGGTCAGCCCTGGTCACTACAAAGAGGCCATCGTCAAGCTCACACGCGCAATCGACGAGCTTCCGAAAGATGACCCGAAGTTGTATATGGCGTACCTGCTGCGCGGCATGTCCTACCGCTACGAAGGGGATCGAGCCAAGGGCCGTGAGGACCTCAACAAGGCGATCGAACTCCGCGCAGATTGTGCGCGTTGCTTTGTCGAGCGCGCCGGGTTGCTGCGCGAGCTAAAGGAGTACGCCCTCGCTCTCGACGATCTGGACCGTGCACAAACGCTCGACAAGCAGGCTGAAATCTACGTCGAGCGAGGCTCGATTTACGAAGCGCAGAACCAGCCGCAAAAGGCCATCGACGAGTACACCAAGGCGATTGGAATGAGAGAGGAGTGGCCGTACCTTTACCGCGCCCGCGCCAGACTGCGGAAGCAGATCGGCGACCTCGAAGGATACGAAGCCGACAAAGCACGAGTCGTCAGCAGCGGAATCGTCTGGTAGCGCAGCCGCTCCACAGCCCCTACCCGCGTACACCGTGATGTTCTATGCTCTTGTCTTCCGCTAGAGGGCGCCAAAGCCCAGGAGGATTTCATGAACCACGTCGCGGGTCCGTTGCTCGCAATGTTTGCTATCAGCGCGGCGGGCGCCCCGATCTTCGATCCAGTGGTCGTCACGCAGACCGGACCCGTCATGGGCGCACCGGGAAAGAACGGGACCGTCCGCGTGTACAAGGGGATTCCGTACGCCGCGCCTCCGGTGGGCGCGCTGCGGTGGAAGGAGCCGCAACCGGTTGCGCCATGGAAGGCGGTCCGGGCGGCGACCGAGTTCGGGCAGTCATGCCCCCAGGCTTTGTACGGCGAGACGTCGCCGTATTATCAGCCGGCATTTCCGCGCGGCGAGGACTGCCTGTATCTAAACGTCTGGACGGCGGCTGTGTCGGCCAGCGAGAAGCGGCCGGTGATGGTCTGGATCCATGGCGGCGGCTACACGCGAGGGTCCGGCGCAACGCCGACCTACAACGGTGAGTTGTTAGCGTCGAAGGGCGCAGTTGTAGTGACGATCAACTACCGACTGGGCGCACTGGGGTTCTTCGCACATCCGGAATTGACCAAGGAATCGCCGCATCATGCTTCCGGCAACTACGGACTGCTGGACGCCGTGGCTGCGTTGCAGTGGGTGCAGAAGAACATAGCCAAATTCGGCGGCGATCCGAAGCGGGTGACGATTTTCGGAGAGTCCGCGGGATCGAGCGCCGTCAATTTCCTGGTGGCATCCCCGCTGGCCAAGGGCCTGATCCATCGGGCGATCGGCGAGAGCGGGGCGAATTTCGGGCGGAAAGTGAGTTTAGCCGAGGCGGAGAAGGCGGGCGCGGCGGCGGGAGACCTGGCCGCGCTCCGCGCGAAGCCGGTAGATGAGGTCTTGAAGACCGCGGGGACGCGTCCGTGCGTGGACGGCTACTTCCTGACCGATGACGTCGCGGCGGTATTCGCGGCGGGCAAGCAGAACGACGTTCCGACGATTGCCGGGTACAACGAGGACGAATCGCGGGCCTTAGCGCCGTTACCGAGGAATGCCACGGGCGAAGGAGTTCGGGAGCAGTTGAAGACGCGGTATGGCAAGGTATTCGACGAGTTCACGAAGCTCTATCCGGTGGGGAGCGATACGGCGGCGTTCGATGCGTACTACAACAGTACGCGCGATGCGGGGATGGGATTGCAGATGCGGACATGGGTCCGCGAGCAGCGGAAGACAGGCAGGTCGGCGGCGTATTTGTACTACTTCACGCGGACGCCGCCGGGCAAGAACAGCGATATCCTGCGGGCGTATCACGCGGCGGAAATCGCGTATGTGTTCGGCAATTTGTCCGCGGCGCGTCCGTGGCAGGACACGGACCGCAAGCTGTCCGACGCAATGTCGAGTTATTGGATGAACTTCGCGGCAACGGGCAATCCCAATGGCAAGGGTCTCGCGAAATGGCCATCCTTTGACGCGGCAGACGACGAGTCCATGGTTTTCGGCGACACGATCGAAGTGAAGAAGGCGGTCAACAAGGCGGGGCTTGATTTCTTCGACCGGCATTCGACGCCCGCAGCCGAAGCGAGTCCGAGGCCGAGTGGACGGCGGGAGCGGTAAGCGGTTGTTGCATGGGCTGGCGCGCTGCATCAATGGGTTAAAATCGGGCAGCGTATGTCTTTGACTGCAGGGACCCGCCTGGGACCCTACGAAATCATGGAATCCGTCGGGGCGGGTGGCATGGGCGAAGTGTATCGCGCCACCGACACGCGCCTTGGACGCGTCGTCGCGTTGAAACTGCTGGCCGAGGGCTTCTCGGAACGCCTGATCGCCGAGGCGCGGGCAATTTCCGCTGTCAATCATCCCAATATCTGCGCCCTGTACGACATGGGCACGCACGATGACCAGAGCTACCTGGTGCTCGAATACGTTGCAGGGAAAACGCTGCAGGGTCCGCTGCCGGCGGAAAGCGCACTGCGTATCGCGGTCGAGATCGCGAGCGCGCTCGACGCGGCTCATCGCAAGGGAATTACGCATCGCGATCTGAAGCCCGCGAACATCATGCTGACCGAGGACGGCTCGGTAAAGCTGCTCGACTTCGGGCTGGCGAAGCTCACGCGGACCGGCGAGACGGACGTCACGCGGACCATTGAGGGCGCGTTGATGGGGACCGCCGCGTACATGGCCCCGGAGCAGGCGGAAGGCAAGCCGCTGGACGTGCGGTCCGATATTTTCAGCTTTGGCGCTGTCGTGTACGAAATGATTGCGGGGCGGAGGGCCTTCGAGGGCGATTCGATGGCGTCCGTCCTGACGGCGGTGCTGCGAGACGATCCGGCGCCGCTCGGTCCGGCTACGCTGCCGGGCATCGAAGCGGTGTTGAAGCGATGCCTCCGAAAGACGGCCGGCGAACGGTTCCAGAACATGCAGGAGGTGCGGGCGGCGCTCGACACCCTGCGGTCGCCGACACAAGTGATTCCGCGGCAGCCGGTAAAGGCGGTGGCCTCGATCGCGGTGCTGCCGTTCGACAACCTCAGCGCGGATCCGGAAAACGAATACTTCAGCGATGGAATCGCCGAAGAGATCATCAACGCCCTGACGCAGGTCGTGGGCCTGAAGGTCACCGCGCGGACGTCGGCGTTCGCGTTCCGAGGTAAGAAGCAGGACATTCGCAAGATCGCCGAAACCTTGAATGTCGGCACGATACTCGAGGGCAGCGTGCGGCGGTCAGGGAACCGGATCCGGGTGACCGCGAAGTTGATCAACGCCGCGGATGGCTACAATCTCTGGTCCGAGCGGTACGACGCCGAGATGGCGGACGTTTTCGCGGTGCAGGACGAGATCTCGTCGTCGATCGCGGCGGCGCTCAAGTTGAAACTCGCCGGCGACGGAGAAGAGAGGCGCAAGCACACACCGAGTCTGCCCGCGTTTGAGGCCCTGCTCAAAGGACGGCACCACCTGATGGAGGCTTCGCCGGAAAGCCTGGCGAAGAGCAAGGAATACTTCGAGCAGGCGCTTGCGCTCGACCCCGATTACGCGTTGGCGCATACCGCTCTCGCGGGCTACTACTGGTCGCTGGCGGTCAACGGATTGCGGCCTGCGAAGGAGATGATGGATTTGGCGGGTACGCACTCGCGGCGGGCGCTAGAACTTGATCCGTCGCTTTCGGAGGCGCAGATGACGGCGGCGGTCGGCGCGGCGGCGTTCGAACGCAACTGGAAAGAGGCGGAGAAGCGATTCGCGTTGGCCCTCAAGGCCGACAGCGTTCCGGCGATGTCGCGGTGGGGGTACGCATTCTACTTCCTGCTGCCCCTGGGGCGGTACTACGAGGCGGTCGACCAGTTGGAGCGGGCGGTGGATGTCGATCCTCTGAATGCGGCGATGCGGATCGCGCTAATCAACGGACTCCACGCGGCAGGAATGGACGAGAGTGCGCTGCGCAAGGCGATCGAGGAGATCTCGCAGGATCCGAACAAATGGAACGTGCACCTGGTCTTGGCGAGAATTTACGCAGGTAAGAATATGCTGCCGGAAGCGCTGGCCGCCGCCGAATCCGCATATGCACTTGCGCCGTGGAACGTGCGGGTGGCCTCGCTCTTCGCCGGGTTACTCGCACAGGCGGGCGATCGCGGTAGAGCGGATGAGTTGCTGGATAAGATCCTCGCGAAGGGCGAGGATTCCTACGGGACCCCGATGGCCTTGGCTCTGTTTCACGCAATGACGGGCGACGTTGATCAGGCAGCGGATTGGTTTGAGAAGGCAATCGAGCAATGCGATCCGTCGGTGGTGGGGTACTTGCGGATTCCGCTGATGAAGAGCCTGGTGACAAGTCCGCGGTGGCCGGCGATCGCCAGGAAGCTGAACCTGTTTTAGTGTTTGTGTCAAGAGATGGCATCCGCGGGCCGGGCAGGGCTGGCCCCTACGAGTGCGCGTAGCTATGCGCGACGCGGGTGGATCGCTATACTGCCGGAAGTCGCGGTTCCTCGCGTGAACCGCGAAGCGCGCGGCGCAGGGGAGATCGCAACGTGAAGCGACTACATTCCGTGTTGGCAATTGGATTGGGAACCGCGCTGGCCGCCGGCAGGATATGGGCGCAGACGCCCGGTCCCGACGGCTCAGCGTTGTTCAAGAGCAAGTGCGCAAGCTGCCATGACGGCGCGGAGAACTCGCGGTCGCCGGCGCCCGAGGTGATGAGGGCCAAGTCGCCGGAGTCGGTGATCGACAGCCTGGTCAACGGCTTGATGCGCGTCCAGGGATCGCGGCTCAGCGGTCCGGAACGACGCGCGATCGCGGAGTTCCTGACAGGCAAGAAACTCGGCGGCGACGTCACGGGCGCGAATATTGGGCGATGTGAAGTCCGTCCGGCGATGAAGAATCCGGCCGACAGGCCGTTGTGGAACGGATGGGGAGCGGACACCGCGAACACGCATTTTCAGCCGGTCAGCCAAGCGGGCCTTACGGCGGATCAGGTTCCGAAGTTGAAGTTGAAATGGGCGCTCGGATTTCCCGACGCCACGTCCGCCTGGGCGCAGCCGTCGGTTGCGAGCGGCCGCGTTTTCGTCGGCAGTCAAAACGGCACCGTGTATTCCGTGGACGCGAAGACAGGGTGCATCTACTGGACGTTCTCCGCGCAAGGCGGCGTGCGGACGGCGATCACCATCGGCCCGGGCACGAACAACAACTTCGTCGCGTACTTCGCGGACACGAACGCGCATCTCTATGCGGTCGACGCATCGACAGGCGAGAAGTTGTGGGTCCGCAAGATCGAAGAGCACCAACTGGCGCGCATTACAGGCGCGCCGACGTTGTACAACGGGCGGATTTATGTGGGCGTGTCGTCCTATGAAGAGACGTTCGGCGCAAAGGCGGACTACGAGTGCTGCACGTTCCGAGGGAGCCTGTCGGCGGTGGATGCGAAGACGGGCGAGGTGATTTGGAAGACGTACACCATCGCGGCGGAGCCGAAGCCGCGCGGGAAGAGTGCGTCGGGGCTGACGCTGTACGGTCCATCGGGGGCGGCGATCTGGTCGTCGCCGACGATCGACGGCAAGCGCGGCGTCGTGTACGCGGCGACGGGCAACACGTATAGCGATCCGGATCAGCCGACGAGCGATGCCGTGATTGCGTTCGATCTCGCGACGGGCAAGATCAAGTGGTCGCATCAGGCAACGCCGAAAGACACATTCCTGATCGGGTGCAGGCCGGGGTCGACGAATCCGAATTGCCCCGAGAAGAACGGGCCGGACTACGATTTCGGCAATTCGCCGGTGCTGGCAAAGCTGCCTTCGGGGAAAGACGCGATTGTGATCGGGCAGAAGTCGGGAGTCGCCTACGCCCTCGATCCGGATAAGGAGGGCGCGGTCCTTTGGGAGTATCGCGCCGGACTCGGCGGTGCGCTTGGCGGCATGGAATGGGGCTCGGCGGTGGATGGCGAAAATGCGTACTTTCCACTGTCCGACATTACGCGGCCGAAGCCGGGCGGGTTACACGCGGTGAGTCTAGCGACCGGTCAGCCGGTTTGGGTAGCTCCGCCGGCAAAACTGATTTGCGGGGCTGGACGCGGTTGCAACGCGGCGCAGTCGGCGGCGATCACAGTGATTCCGGGGATTGTGTTTTCGGCGTCGAACGACGGGGGCATCCGGGCGTTTTCGACGAAAGACGGCACAGTGGTTTGGCAGTTCGACACAAATAAGGACTTCAAGACGGTGAATGGGATCTCGGCGAAAGGCGGTTCGATCCAGGCGGCGGCTCCAACGGTAGCGGGCGGGATGCTGTATCTGAACTCAGGCTACGGGGCGTTTGGCGGCCGTGCGGGGAATGTGCTGTTGGCGTTCGGCCTGGAGTAACCCGACGTGCCTGGCCGCTACCTGACGCCCGCGGCTCGAAAGATCACATTGGGCGTGCGATAATCGCGGCTACTTTGCGACTTTTTCTTTTCGTTTCCGGGTTGATGCTCGCGGCGTCGGGCGCATTCGCGCAGACTGCGATCGACTGGACCGCGGTCCAGGCAGAGAGCCTCAAATATTACGTCGATCTGATCCGCATTGACACCAGCAGTCCGCCGGGAAACGAGACGCGAGCCGCCAAATACCTGCAGGCCGTGCTCGAAAAAGAGGGCATCGAGGCCAAGCTGGTTGGTCCGACTCCGGATCGCATGAGCCTGATCGCGCGGCTGAAGGGCTCCGGAGCGAAGCGGCCGATCGCGATCTTCGGCCATCTCGATGTCGTCGGCGTTCAGAAAGAGCGCTGGAGCGAAGATCCGTTCGGCGGAAAGCTAATCGACGGTTTCGTATGGGGGCGCGGCAGCGTCGACGACAAGGACAACGTCGTCGCATCGCTGATGACCATTCTGCTGTTAAAGCGGACGCATGCGACGCTCGACCGCGACGTCATCTTCGTCGCCGAAGCCGATGAGGAAGCCGCCGGGCGCGAAGGGATTCTGTACCTGGTGCGTGAGCACTGGCCGGACCTCGACGCCGAATATTGCCTGGCGGAGGGTGGCGGGTTTGTCTCCAGAGGCGGCAAGCTGACGCATCAGAACATCCAACTCGCGGAGAAGCGGGTCCAGACCATGCGGCTGGTGACGCAAGGCGCGGCGGGTCATGGTTCGCAGCCGCGTCCGGACAATGCGATCGTGAGGCTGTCGAACGCGGTTGCGAAGCTGGCTGCGTGGCAGCCCCCAATGCGGCTGAACGACATCACGCGGGCGTACTTTGAGAAGCTGGCGCTGGTCAGCAGTCCAGAGGACGCGGCGCGATTCAATGGTTTGACGAATCCGGCCAAGACGGCTGCGATCCAGGAATACTTCCGGCAGCATGATATTTTCCATAACTCGGTCCTGCGGACAACCATTAGTCCGAACATCATCCAGGGCGGATTTCGGTCGAACGTGATTCCGTCGGAGGCGACGGCGACGCTCGATATCCGCGCGCTGCCCGACGAGGACATGGAGAAATTCAAGGCGCAGATGGCGAAGGTCATTGGCGATCCGGAAGTAAAGATTGAGTCGAGCGGAATCCAGAATCTGCCGGCCCCGGCGGGCAGCATGAATACCGAGTTGTACCGCGTTCTTGAATCCGTCCAGAAGCGGATGTTCCCCGGTACGGTGACGCTGCCGATGATGCAGACCGGCGGAACGGACATGGGCGCGCTCCGCCGCAAAGGCGTGGCCTGCTACGGCGTCGGCATTGAGCGTCCGGTGGAAGACGCGACGCTGCACGCGGCGCACAGCGACAACGAACGCGGCAAGGTTTCCGGACTCCACAATTTCGTCCGCTACCAATACGAAGTGGTGGCCGAAATCTCGCGCAAGAAATAGGCTCTCGCTTTTCCTGAATCGAAGAGCACTGAAGCATTCGCGGCGGAGCCTCATCTACTATTAGGCGAGTCTTACCGAACACATCATGATGACTTTTCACACCCGGCAATTGGGTTCATCCGACCTGAATATCACAGCCATAGGCCTTGGCGCCTGGGCGATCGGCGGCGGCGATTGGGAGTTCGGCTGGGGTCCGCAAGACGACGCCGATTCCATCGAGGCAATCCAGGAGGCGCTGGACCGCGGCATCAACTGGATCGACACGGCGGCGGCCTACGGGCTTGGC
>JBDTTK010000091.1:0-9829 GCA_039930685.1 Bryobacteraceae bacterium
TCATCGCCTTGATCGCGAGCAGGCCCAGGATTGCCTCGGGCAGCCCATTGCGCGCCTGGCAGTTCAAGACGCGCTCCGCCATATCGCACATGCCATTCAGCAGAGCGCCGCCGCCGGTGAGCACCAATCCTTCGAGAAGGTGCTGCTCCATACCGACCCTCTGCAATTCGCCTCGCACATAGAGGAATAGCTCCTCCGCGCGCGCTTCCAAAATTTCGTTGAGTTCGCGCCGCCGCGCCTCACGCGGCGCGCGGCCTTCGGCCGACGGGACTTCGATCAGGCTATTGTCCGCGGTAAGGCCTAGCATGGCGCAGCCGTATTCGGTCTTGAGGCATTCCGAATCGTCGTAGGAAACTTTGAGCACCCAGGCGACGTCGCGCGTGAGGTGGTCGGCCCAGACCGGCAGACTGGTTGCGAGCAGCATGGAGTCACCGTCGTAGATCACCAGATCGGCGGAATGCAATCCGATGTCGAGGACGGCAACGCCCTTCTTGCGGTCTTCCGGGCTGACGCAGGCATAGGCAGCGGCGACCGGTTCGTAGACGGTTTCCTCGACGGCAAGATGCGCCTGATGCACAGCGGCGACGAGGCACTGATGATCCTGATAGGAGCCGGTAATGACGTGGACGTTGGCTTCGAGGCGCGAGCCGACGGCGTTGCGGGGTTTCTGGTATCCCGAGCGTCCGTCGATGGTGAAATCCTGCGGCCAGACATGCAGCAGAAGGCGGTCGTCTTCGAGGCGAACCTTTGACGCGAGCTGGACGGCGTAGGCGAGGTCTTCCGGATCGATCGCACGCGGACGCCCAAATTCGTACACGCCGCGGCTATTGGCGCCGTGAATCGAGGGGCCGCCCACGCCGGCAGTGACCCATTCCGCCTGAACTCCCGCGCGATCCTCAGCCTCGCGCACCGCGGCGTGAATGCTTTCAGCCAACGCCGCCTGGTCCGCGAGCCGGCCCTTCGCCCATCCTGCGGCCGGAGCTTGACCGTGCCCCAGATAGCGGACGGCATCGCCATCGAGCATGCAGATGACGCAACGCGTCCACCGGCTGCCCGTGTCGAGCCCAATCGCGAGTTGTTGTTTCTCGGCCAACTTCAAACTCCCTAACTACTTTCCGTCGTCATCATTCCACTACCGTGATGCGGTCCTCGATCCGCAAATCAACGGTTTTCGCGTTCGGCACTTTCTTGCGAATCTCGGCTGCATGATCCAGGTAATTCTGCATCCGCTGGCCAAAATTCTGATCCCCCAGAAACAGGGTGACCATGCGGCTGCCCGCCGGCATTGTCACCTTCAGATTGCCGATCTCGGCGACATCGACCTCGGAGATCTTCTCGCTGCGCGGACCAAGGTCCGTGACGAGCTGCTGCAGGCGATGAACCCGGTCCCGGCGCACAGACAGGAGATCGGAGGCGCGGACACCGACGAGCACCGGTAGCGTGAACCGCGCCTGGGGCGGCTGCTGCAAGACGATTCCATCGCCGTCGATCAGCTCGAATCGCGTGGCGGCACCCGAGGAGGCGGCAAGAAACGCAAGCGGCTTGCGTTCGGTGATGTGAACGATTACCTGGTTCGGCCAGAGGCGGGCGACGGATGCGTCGCGGACCCAATCGACATCCACGAGGCTCTTCCGGCGCTGCGCCAACGGCAGCAGGTACACGCTTTTGCCCAGGTCCTCGGCGAACACGCGCATGACCTTTTCTTTCGCCGTGTACCGAAGGCCTTCGACGATGGGCGCGCCCAGTTCCGGCAAGGCGAAGCGTTCGTCACGAATGAGGAATTGGCTGGTGCGATGTTGCGCGTACCAAAGTCCGCCGGCGACGGCGAGAGCGCCTGCCACGCGGAATCCCAACTTCCAGGGCGAGATTGCGTTACGGGATGGCGCGCCCGGCCTCGGACGAGTGCGAGGCGCGTCCGTACGGCCAGCTTCGCGCCGGCGCGTCCGCTCTTCCGCCATCGACACTCCTTCTTCTTCGTCGCTTCGTCGCGCCATCAGGCTCTCCCCTCCAGCGCGGCCAGGATCTTCTCTCCAGCTTGCGAAACGCTACCGGCGCCGAGCGTCACGATCGCGTCGCCTTCGGCCGCCGCTTCGGCGACCGCAACGATTCCGTTCTCCATCGAACCGGCATATTGCGCTCCGCGATGGCCAAAGTCGCGCATCCGCGCGGCGAGCGCCTCGCCCGTCACGCCCTCGATTGGAGCTTCGGAAGCGGCGTAGACCTCCATCACGCTGACCGAATCCGCGTCACTGAACGAGCGCGCGAAATCGTCCATCAGATGCTGCGTGCGCGAATACCGGTGCGGCTGAAACAGTACGTGGACGTGACCGTATCCGCAGGCGCGCGCGGCGGCCAGCGTGGCGCGAATCTCGGTCGGATGATGGCCGTAGTCGTCAATCACGGTGACGCCTGCGGCTTGTCCTTTGATCTGGAAGCGCCGCTGCACGCCGCTGAACGAAGCCAGTCCTTCCACGATTTTCGGGGCCGGTATCTCCATCTCGAGCCCGATCGCGACAGCCGCCGCCGCGTTCAAGACGTTGTGGAATCCGGGGACGTTTAGATGGAAGACGCCGAGGTCCTCGCCGCGCATCTTGAGGCGGAAGTTGCTGCCGAACGCGCCGGCTTCCACATCGCTGATCCGCAGATCGGCCTGGGTGCTCGTGCCATAGGTAACCGCGCGCCGCTTGACGCCAGGCAGGATCTGCTGAATGTTCTCGTCGTCGAGGCAGAGAACGGCGGCGCCGTAGAAGGGCACCTTGTTCACGAAATCGAGGAACGCAGAGCGGATCTCCTCGAGGTCCGTGTAGTGGTCGAGATGTTCGGGATCGATGTTGGTGACGACGGCGAGGATCGGCGCGAGCTTCAGGAACGATCCGTCGCTTTCGTCGGATTCAACGAGGAGATACTCGCTCTGCCCGACGCGGGCATTGGATCCGCCCATTTGATTGACGCGCCCGCCGACTACGACCGTGGGATCGAGGCCCGCGTGGCTCATCAGCGCCGCGACCATCGACGTGGTCGTTGTTTTTCCGTGGCTGCCGGCGATCGCGATGCCGAACTTGAGGCGCATCAGTTCGGCGAGCAATTCGCCGCGGGGGATGACGGGAATCTGCTGCTGGCGCGCGGCGGCGACTTCCGGATTGCGCTCGTCGACCGCGGAAGTCACGACGACGGCCTTGGCGTCGCCAATATTTTCGGCGGCGTGGCCTTCGAATACACGCGCTCCCATATGCGCGAGACGGTCCGTGATCGGACTCAGCTTCGCGTCGGATCCGGAGATCGGGTACCCGAGATTCAGCAACACCTCCGCGATGCCGCTCATGCCGATTCCGCCGATTCCGACGAAATGGATGTGCTGCGGCCTAAAGAACATTTTAACCTCGTATTGTTTCGGCTTTCTGCCTTGAAGTCAATCGCTTCCGAAACATTTTCCTTCCATCCTGTAAAGGCGGCCCGCGCCGCTCTCCGCTACGAGCTGAGCGCCCCACGCTTCAGAATGCGCGGCGAACTCCGCGGCGGCCTTCTCCTCTCTGTGTAGGAGTAGCCATGTGACGCCAGCGTTTCGGAATTCCGCGGCGGATTCCGGGCGTCCGGTGGCGAGGGCGTCCGACAGCCGGTTGTTCAAAGCGGCCGTGTAATCGAGCAGAATTTCGCGGCCCGTATACGCATCAGGCAGCGGCCACGCCGTGTAGACGCGGCATCCGGCCGGCACGGTGGCGTCGATCATGCGAGCGATTTGGTACGTCTCGCCGAGCCGCTTCCGCAAATAGGCATCCGGTGGCTCCAGCCGGAGGGCCGCGCGCCAGGGCACTTCCGCCATGTGCCAGACGTAAGGCGCGGCGTAGCGATCGACCGCGGCGGGCGCGGCGGCAACCATCTGGACCGCGGCGAGGCCGGCGAGCACAACGCGGCTGTTGGTGAGCGAGCCTAGAGCCGAAACGAGTGCAAGCGCAAAGAAGGGCACGGCCGGAATCAGGAACCGGGTACCGAGGTTAACGAACCATGGCAGCGCAAAGATCGTGCCGGCCAGCAGCAACCTGCGTCCTTCGGGCTGACGCACGGCCAGCAGCGCGACGGGCGTCAGCAGGAAAGCGGGTCCGAGGATGCCCTGCAGCTTTCCGCCGCGGACCGTAACTTCGAGCGGCGTGTCCCATCCGATTCCGCCGCCGAGGTCTCGCATGGCGGCGCGATAGCGATCCTCGGTCGAGGCGCGCATGAAGTCGTTCGGGAATACGCGATTGAAGAATGGCGCAACGGGGTTTGCAACGAAGACCCAGTTCTTCACCATCCAAGGCGCGATCGTCAGGAGCGCTCCCGCGAGTACGGCGGGCTTGCGGCACCGCGCGAGGGCGTACGGCAGCGCCACGATTCCTGTGTACTTGATCCCGAAAGCGAATCCGGCGAGCAGTCCGACGAGCCAGGGATTGGCGTCTTCGCGCTCAAGGAGGACGAACAACGCAAAGAGCACGCAGGCCAGCGCGACGTCGTTGTAGGCGGACGCGGCGTCGATTGCGACCACCGGACTCGCCACCACGATGGCGGCGGCCGCCCAACCTACTCGCGGATCGAAGTCCGTCAGAAGCTTGGCCAGCGCGGCGAGAAACGCGAGATGTACAACCGCCGCGGCAGAACCTCCGTCGACTGCGTTGCGGCCGAAGGAGTACGCCATGAGAAACAGCATCTCCAGGCCCTGCGTCAGGCTGGCGTACATCGAAGTGGTGATGCGGAGCAACTGGCCGTGTTCAAAATAGCGACGAACGAGTCCGAGGTGATAGCCGCTGCCGTCAGGGCTGGCTTCCGGCGCGAGGGCGTAGATCAGGTACCACGCGAAGAAAGGCGCCAGGATCCAGAGCGTCCAGCTCGCGGAGGACGAAACTCGCGGTCTGGAGTTGCGGACAAGCCAAAAGGCGCCAGCCAGCGCGACGGCTCCCAGCACGGCAAACGCCCACACGTTCGCGAGGTGCATCGCGGCGAGCAAGAAGACCGCGAGGCTCAGCACGGCGGCGCCAACTACGAAGCGGAGTGCCCCGCTCTGCTCGCGCGGCGCGGCGAGGGATCCTGCACCCCAACAGGATGCGACCGTGAACGCGCTACCGAATAACGCCAGAATCAACTACGCCTTCCCCGCATGGGCCTTTTTCGCAGCGATGTCTTCCAAAATGTCAGCCGCCCGCTTAGCGGAGCCGGGCTTGGCCAGCGCGTTCGCGGCGCGCGCCATTTCCTCGAGGACGCCCGGCGAACCAGCCAGCATCATTACTTCCTTGAACAGCCGGTCGGCGGAGAGGTCCTTGTCCAGCACGAGTTTCGCGGCTCCAGCTCGCGCGAACGCCTCGGCATTCCGCAACTGATGGTCGTCGGCGGCAAAGGGAAAAGGCACAAGGATCGACGGCTTTCCGGCAGCGGCCAACTCGGCAACCGCTCCGGCGCCCGATCGCGACACGATGAGGTCCGCCTCGGCGTAGGCAGCCGGCATATCGTTCAGAAATGCGACCACTCTTCCTTCCACTCCCGATCGCGCGAACGCTTTCGAGATCTCCTCGGCGGAGTTCACGCCCGCCTGATGGATGACCCGCACGCCCGCTTCTTTGAACTTCGGCCATGCTTGCTGCACCGCCATATTGAGCGTCCGCGAACCCTGGCTTCCGCCGGTAATCAATACGGTCAGCGTTTCGGTTCGCACCTTGGGAACAACCTCAAAAAACTCCTGGCGGACCGGTAATCCGGTTACTTCCGTTCGTCCCGGCCGGAAGAACGGCTCCGCTTCCCGAAAGCTGACTAGTGCCCTTGACGCCCAGCGGCCCATTCGCCGGCTGGTCAACCCGGGCATCGCGTTCGGTTCCATCACGACCATTGGTATCTTCATCAACAGCGCGGCCATCATCACGGGAGCCGCCACGTAGCCGCCCATACTGAACACAACGTCCGCCCCGATCCGCCGCAGGATCCCAGCCGACTTCACGACGCTTCGCGGAATCCTCGGAAGGGTCGTGAGCTTCTTCTTGAGTCCGACGCCCTGGAAACCGCTGATCTCGATCCACTGAATCTCGAAGCCGGCGGCGGGAACGAGTTTTGCTTCCATCCCCGTATGGGTTCCGATGAAGACTGCTTCGTGACCGCGGGTCTGCCATTCGCGGGCCACGGCCAGGGCGGGAATCACGTGACCGCCGGTTCCGCCTCCGGCAAATACTGCTTTCATGAACTATCCCGCGTGTTCGCTAACGCTCATCAGCAGACCGAGGGAAGTGAGAGTTGCGAGTAGCGAACTGCCTCCGGCACTGATCATCGGCAGCGGAATTCCTTTCGTGGGAGCCATGTCCAGCACGACACTCATATTCACAAATGCCTGAATCACGATAACCAGCGTGACGCCAAGCGCGAGATACTTTCCAAACTCGTCCGGAGCGTGGAAGTAGAGCCGTAGGCCACGCCACAGGATCAGCAGGAATCCGCCAAGGACCATGGTGCAGCCCCAGAGACCGAGCTCTTCGCCGACCACGGCGAAGATGAAGTCCGTGTGGGCTTCCGGGAGATAGAGCAGTTTCTGGCGGCTGCGCATGAGACCCTCGCCCAGTACGCCACCTGAACCGGTTGCGATCACAGACTGCCTGCCTTGATACGACGGATCGCGATTGCTGGACGAGCGCTCGATATAGTTGCGGACGATGCCTTTCTTGTCGATCTTGTTGAGCAGCGTGTAGTCCTTGTCGAAGTACGCGATGACGCGGCCGAGCCGATATCCGCGGGCGACTACCGCGCCAGCGAGGAACAGGCATCCGACCGCGGCGACAAGCGCGACATACTTCCATTCAAGGCCGGCGACAAAGAGCACGATCACCGCGGTGAGAACCAGGACGACGGCTGTTCCGAGATCGGCCACTACGACCAGCAGCGCCAGTATCGCAACCGCGAGCGCGGCCTGCTTGAGTGTCTGCCGGTTGTTGATAAAGTCGCGCCGCGCCGTGACGAAATACGCGAGAAAGACAACCAGGGCAGGCTTGGCGAACTCCGACGGCTGCAGCGATCCGATCGAAGGAATGCGGAACCACCGGTGTGCGCGCGCGTCGACAAAATAGACGAGCACCAATAGCGAAATGACGATGCCGAGCGCGGCAAACGCGAGCGTGGGGGTTCGCATCAGCCGGTAGTCGGCCTTCTTGAGATACATCAGGACGCCGAAAGAGGCGATCGCCCACAGGACCTGTTTTGAAAAAAAGTACCAGGGGGAATGGAACTTGATCTCGCCAATGACCGACGATGCGCTGTAGACCATGATGAGGCCGAAGCCAACCAGGCCCAGGATCGCGAAGAAAAGCAGCCAGTCTGTCTTTAGGCGCGTCATTACAACTCTCCAACCAGGGTCTTGAACACGCGTCCTCGGTGTTCGTAATTCTCAAACTGGTCAAAGCTCGCGCATGCGGGCGCGAGCAAAACAGTGTCTCCGGGCGTCGCGTGGGTGCGCGCATACGTTAGCGCAGCGTCAAGGGTTCCGGAGTGCGTGAGGCGGACGGCGGCCTTTAATTGCACTTCGATGATGGGTGCGGCGGAGCCGATCAGCAGAACGCCCTTCGCCTTCTCGTGGAGCGGTTTCGCCAGCGGCGAATAGTCGCTGCCTTTATCCTTGCCGCCGAGAATTAGCCACAATCCGCCGGGAAACGCGTCCACCGCCTTCATCGTGGCGTCGACATTGGTGGCCTTGGAATCGTTGTAGTACTTGACGCCGTCGATTTCGCGGACGAATTCGAGCCTGTGTTCGACACCGGGGAAACTGCGGACCGCGTCGCGGATTCCGTCGAGGGGAGCGCCGGTTAACCTGGCCGCGGCGGCGGCAGCGAGCGTATTTTCGATATTGTGCCGGCCGGGAAGAGGGATCTCGCCTACGTCCATGAATGCGACGCCGTCGCTGAACAGGGTTCCGTCGAGCAGGCAGGTTCCGCGGGCCACTTCCCGAGTGGCGCTAAACCAGATGGGCTGCGCGATCGTCTTCACGGCGAATCCGGCGCAGGTTGTGTCGTCTGAGTTCAGCACGGCATAGGATCCGGCGCCCTGCGTCTCAAAGAGGCGAGCTTTTGCGGCCACGTACTCCTCGAACGTATGGTGCCTGTCGAGATGGTCCGGTGTCACGTTCAGCGCGACGCTGATGTACGTCTGGAATTCGGTGATCGTCTCCAACTGGAAGCTCGACAGCTCGAGAACGTTCCACTGGCCCGGACGCGAACTCGCCACCATGGACGTTGGCGGAGTACCGATGTTGCCGCCCACCTGGCAGGCGATCGCGCACTCGCGAAGGATGTGGCCGGTGAGCGCCGTAGTCGTGGTCTTGCCGTTCGATCCCGTAATGCCGATCGTGAGGCCCTTGATGTAGTAGCCCGCGAGTTCAACCTCGCCGATGATCGGAACGCCGCGTTCGCGCGCGCATTTCAGCTCATCCAGATCCGTCGGCACGCCGGGCGAGAGAACGATTCCTTCCGCGCCGGCGAACGACTGCGCGGTCTGCGGAAGCAGCGGTACGCCTTTGGCCGAGAGCGCTGCGCGTACTTCCGGGAGGTCCTGCGAGTCGACCGCGGACACACGGGCGCCTTTCTGGCGCAGCAGCTCGACCGCCGCCAGCCCCGACTTCGCCATTCCCGCAACTACGATGCGCGCACCCTGAATTCGCACGTTATCTCAACTTCAGCGTCGTGAGCGCAAAGAGCGCCATGACGAGCCCAACAATCCAGAATCGTGTGATAATTTTCGATTCTTCCCAGCCGATCGCTTCAAAATGGTGATGCAGAGGGGCCATCTTGAAGATGCGTTTCTTGCGCATCTTAAAGCTCGCCACCTGCAAAATGACGCTGAGCGTCTCTACGACAAAGACACCGCCAATGAACAGGAGCAAGATCTCCTGCTTCAACAACACGGCGACCGTTCCGAGTCCGCCGCCCAATCCAAGAGCTCCGACGTCGCCCATAAAGATCTCCGCCGGATGCGCGTTGTACCAAAGGAACGCCAGCGACGCGCCGGTCATCGACGCGCAGAAGATGGTGAGTTCGCCGGCTCCCGGCGTTTGCGCCAGATCAAGATAGCGTGCGAAAACTGCGTTGCCCGAAAGGAACGAGAGCATCGTCATCGCGCCCGCGGCGATGATCATGAGGCCGATGCACAGGCCGTCGAGGCCGTCGGCGAGGTTCACGCCATTGCTCGATCCAACGAGAACCAACGCGAGGAAGCCGAAGAAGAAGGCGAAGGCCAACGGATACGTCCAGGGGTTGTGCAACCACGCGTCAATCAGCAGGTCCGGCTTGAACTGCTTGAAGAAGGGCACGTTCATCGTGGTCGAGTAAACGCCGCGGGCGTGCATCCACAAGAGCAAGACGCCGACCATCAAGGCCGCGGCGACCTGCAGTCCGAATTTTGAGCGGGCCGTGAGACCGAGGTTCCGCATCTTTCGAACCTTGGTGTAATCGTCGTAGAATCCGATCGCGGCAAAGCTGACCGTGCCAAACATTGCTACCCAGATGTTGGGATTTCGCAGATTCGCCCACAGGAGCGTAGGCAGAACGATCGAAACCATAATGAGCAGTCCACCCATGGTTGGCGTTCCGGCCTTCTTCTGATGAGACTTCGGACCCTCTTCGCGAATATGCTGCCCGATCTGAAACTCCCGCAGCTTGCGGATCAGCCACGGCCCCAGCACGATGCCGAGAAAGAGCGCCGTGAGGCTCGCGCCGGCGGTCCGGAAGGTCGAATACTGAAACAGCCGCAGCGGCGAAAAGCGCTGGTGCAGGACCTCGTAAAAGAGCCAATAGAACATCTAGTGGACCGGCCCCTTGTCGACGAGTACAGATCC
>JBDTTK010000092.1:0-9825 GCA_039930685.1 Bryobacteraceae bacterium
AAATAGAAAAGCCCGCCTTTTGGGCGGGCCTTTCAATCGCCGGGAATCACCCCGGTGATGCATGGGAGAATCAGATTCGACGGTATCGCAACCTTCGAAATCCGTGTGTGATAGGATCGTACGGCTTTCGGGCCATTTGAGTCAAGAAAAAATCCGGACGATTTCAAAACGTCGTTATGAATATGTTGCGAAAGGAGTTATCAGCTTCATCTGATTTGCACATCCTGTGGAAAGCTTGAGGAAAACGCCCTCCGGAGCACCCTCAAATTGCTCTAACACTGCGAAAGATTGAGGTTTATTTGCCATCAAGGCCGAGCGTGATCATGGCCTGCTCAGCATCTTTCTTGCCAAACCTACGGCGAAGCACCGTTAGTCCGCCTAAGAAGATTCCCACAACCACACAGAATCCCATCATCACAAAGCTGAAGATGGCCGCGTTCCCTACCATCCCCAGGAACCCTTTCGCCTTTGTTTCGTTGGGTGTTTCGTGGATCGTCAAGCTGATCTGATGATTCACCTTCGCCAGCAGGCGCTCGGCGGCATCCGCGTTGGGAGGCGACAAAATCAGGGCTACCAGCGAACCTGTTCGCTTAACCATCGCCCCCGGCAGCTTTCGAAACTCTTCGGTCCGCTCACGGGCCATGGAGGGCGTCGGGTACGAAAAGATCGCCAATTCGAGGTCGTGGCCGGACCCAGGTACTCCATTGGGATCCGCCACATGGTACTTACCAAACTGCCCCTCCGCCCCCAGATGGAAGGCCACCAGGGAGGGTGAAATGCGCGGATCGGTTCGTTGGAGCGAGACCGGCCCCACCACGTACCGCTCGGAGTTTGGAATCAGTCCCCCCGGTGGCAGGTACGTCATCAGGACTGGCAGGGAGGATTGTTCGAGGCGGGGAAGCTCCTGGATGATGTAGTTCATTTCGGGGATCGTCGGCGAATGCCCCGTGAACTGGAGTACGTAGTTTCCAAATGCAAGCAGGACACCATCGTCCGTGGTCACCGCCAGTTTCGTGACCGGCGCCGGCTTCGCGCCGGGCGGCCTCCGAAACTCAAACATCGCAAGCGCCCCGGTGGAATCGTTCAGGCGCCAGGCAGTGGCAGTGAACTTTGAAGCGCCGTCTGAATACTCGGCCTGCTCGGTCGCTTCAAAGCCGAATTCATGGAGGAGCGCCTGGTCTCCGACGGCCAGCGTCTGGACCGGCTTCCGTTGGAATTTGCCGATCTGGTCAGGCCAGATGCCGGCTTGGCATTGGACGGCCCCGAACAGCACCACAAAGCTACAGGCCGCGCGAAGAAACATCGCCTTCATTGTAGCTTTGATGCTCTCCGGGGACCGTAAAGTTCCCGGCGGACTACTTCTTTTCGAAGATCATCTTCATTTTGAGGTCGTTGCCGCCTACCTGGATCGCGACATCGAAAGTGATTGCCTTGCCGTCCGCCGCGAGCGTCGCGCGCTCATTCTGGACGATCTCGCCGTTCATACTGTCGCGCTGTGTCTTGATGACGAGCGTGTCGCCCTCCCACACCGCGGTGCCCTTCGCATCGCCGCCGCCCATTTGCATGGATATCTGTTTGCCATCGGTCGGCAATGTGAATTCCGACTTAAGCTCTTGGCCATCCCGCGCCTGGATGGACGCAAGCGTAATTTTGCCGTTCTGGATCGTCAGCGTGCGAATCCACTGATCCGGGGCGGGCTGTCCGCCGAAATCGCTTTTCTGGAGGTTCGCTTTCCAAGATCCGTTGAATCCGGAATGGTCGGCAGCGACCGAGGTCGCGGCGCTTGCCGCGATCACGAGTGCCATCAGCAAAACGCGTCTATCGAACGTCATCGTAATTTCACCCCTAGCGTCCGGCGCGCGCATCTTCGACGGCGCCGGCGTCTACCTTTGCGACAGACGAGTGGCTTGCGAAAAGGTCGCGGGTGCGCGGTGAAATCCAGCGGAGATCAAGAGTCGAGTTCTGCCGATGTCTTCGCGCCTTGGCTTCGGAGGTAATCAGCGATGGCCGGCTTGTTGCAATGCTCCGCCCATCCGAGCGGGGAGCCTTTGAAGATCGTGTCCTTGATGTCCAGTCGCGCGCCGCGCTCGACCAGCATCCGTACCACGTCTATATGGCCGGCCGCAATCGCCTGATGCAGAGGCGTCGAATGCGCATGTTGGTTCGGAGGATTGTAGCGGTTCGGGTCTTCGCCGGCGTCGAGCAGCAGTCGTACGACGTTGACCTGCCCGAGTTGGGCCGAAATGGCGAGCGCGCTATGGCGGTCTTCGAGTGGTGCACTGGGCAACATGGATTGAACCTGGTCTATGTTGCCCAAACCGGCGGCGGCCGAAAGCAGGTCCACGTGGGCTCCACGACGCGCGAGGGCGTACGCGGCGTCCGGGAAACCGAACAGAAGCGCCGTCATAAGGGGTGTGCCCCACTTGTCAGCGCCGGCGCCATCGATCGCGGCTCCGGCGTCGAGCAAAGCTTCGATCAGGGCTACCTGGACGCCGGCCGCAGCCGGATGCCCGCTTGAAACCAGCATCGACATGGTCGTGCAAGGCGCGCCGTACATGTCCGCGATCGCGTCCACTTCGGCGCCGGCGGAAAGTAACAGCTTCGCGACCGCGACGGCGTTCGGCGGCGTCCGCTGCCGATAGCCCTCGACTCCGTTGGCGGCGGCGTAGTGAAGGAGCGTCGCGCGATGCTCTGGCGGATCGAAATTGCAGATGCGCGCGGAGCGAGCGCGGACCAGTTCCGGATCCGCTGCAAGGAGTGCGCGCAGTCCGGTGCAGTCGCCGTCAATCACCGCTTCGACGGCCGATTCAAAGCGAAACGCGCGCGAGTTCCGGTCTTCCATGGATCGGGCGAACGCCGTCAGCGCTTCCCAATCGCGGAAGTTGTACTGCCGCGCGACAGTCATGCGCGCGTCGTCGAGACAGAGGTTGGCGGCAACGATCTCCGCGTCCGACGGATTGGTGGACAGCCATACGACGTCCTTATCCATGAACCGCGGAAGGCAGCCGCGAAACAGCCCGAGCGCCTTCGGATCGGCGGCGCTGTAGCCGTCGAATAACGCCTGAGCCTGGGCTTCATAGCCAGTCAGGGGTGCGTCGAAGAGGAGGGGCTGAACGGTCACCGAAATCTCCGGGTGCTTAGATGACAAACGGCGCGCGGCTTACGCGCCGTGACACTTCTTGTACTTCTTTCCGCTGCCGCATGGGCAAGCGTCGTTGCGGCCGACCTTGGGGGTCGCGATCTTCGGCTGCTGTGGAGCGCTGGCCTCGCCGCCGACAAACTGCAGTGCCGCCAGTTCTCTTTCCTTCTTGCGCTGGATCGATTTCGTAAAGCTCTCGACCGAGTTCTGCGCCTCGAGACGCGCCTGCGCGTTGGCGACCGCCACGGCTTCGGCGTCCCGCTCGCCATTGCGCGGACCGCGTCCGCCGCCCGCCTGCCAAACTTCCTCAGCCTCTTCGTCTTCGTCCTCCTCGTCGTCGAGGTCAGGGTAGGGAAGCGGGATATTGTCCTCGTCGGCGCGCTGGAGGAAGTACAAGTACCGGATGGTTTCGTCTTCAATCCGATCCATCATGTCCTGGAACATGGTGAAGGATTCCTTCTTGTATTCGATCAACGGATCTTTCTGTCCGTAACCGCGAAGGCCGATCCCTTCCTTCAAATGATCCATCGACAACAGGTGGTCCTTCCACTGGTTGTCGATCACGTTGAGCATGATCATCTGCTCGGTCTGCCGGAGCAAATCCGCGCCAATCATGCTTTCCTTGTCGTCGTACTTCTTCTTGACCACATTGAGAACGTGATCCTCGATCTCCCGGCGGTTCATCTGCGCAAAATCGGCGGGATTGATTTTTACGCCGAACTGCGTCAGCACATCTGATTGAAGGCCGGTGAAATCCCACTCGTGCGTCCGCATCCGGTCGGCTACACGGTTATCGATAAAGGAGCCGATGATGCCCTCCACGATTTCCATGAGCCGCGGCTTCTGTTCCTGGCCTTCGAGCAGCGCGCGCCGCATGCCATAGACGGCCTTCCGCTGCTTGTTCATGACGTCGTCGTATTCGAGGATATGTTTGCGCGAAGCAAAGTTCTGAGCTTCGACGGCTTTTTGCGCCGCAGCGATGCGCTTGGTGATCAGCTTGCTCTCGATCGGCACGTCTTCTTCCATGCCGAGCCGCAGCATGAGATTCTGCATGCGCGTACCGCCGAAGATGCGCATCAGATCGTCCTGCAGCGACAGATAGAAGCGCGCGCTACCGGGATCGCCCTGGCGTCCGGCGCGTCCGCGAAGCTGGTTGTCGATGCGGCGCGACTCGTGGCGTTCCGTGCCGACGATGTGGAGTCCGCCGAGTTCGACCACTTCGTCGTGCTCGATGGTGGTCGCCGCCTTATGTTTGGCGAAGACGCGATCCCACTCCTCGCGCTCGGGCGAGCCGACCGCGGACGTCATGTAATAGTCGGGGTCCTTCGACTGCTTGCGGAATTCCTCTTTCGTGATGAATTCCGGATTGCCGCCGAGCAGAATGTCGGTGCCGCGGCCGGCCATGTTGGTCGAAACCGTAACCGTGCCTTTGCGGCCCGCCTGCGCCACGATGAACGCTTCGCGTTCGTGGTTCTTGGCGTTCAGGACGACGTGTGGAACGCCCATTTTCTTGAGGATTCCGCCGAGCTTTTCGGACTTGTCGACGGATACCGTGCCGACCAGAACCGGCTGACCGTGCGCGTGGCGTTCCTTGATTTCGACAGCTGCGTTACGGAATTTTTCGTCCTCGGTGCGATAGACGACGTCCTGGAACTCTTTGCGCTGCAGCTTGCGGTTCGTCGGAATCTGCGTGACTTCGAGCTTATAAATTTTGTCGAACTCGGCCGCTTCCGTTTCGGCCGTACCGGTCATGCCGGCGAGCTTCTTGTACATGCGGAAGTAGTTCTGGAAAGTGATGGTCGCGAGCGTCTGATTTTCGCGTTGGATCTTGACGCCTTCCTTCGCCTCCACTGCTTGGTGTAATCCGTCGGACCAGCGGCGGCCCGGCATCAGGCGTCCGGTGAATTCGTCAACGATGATCACTTCATCGTCTTTGACGACGTAATCGCGATCGAGCAGGAACAGGACATGCGCTTTGAGCGCCTGTTCGGTGTGATGCTTCCACTCGATGTTTTCGATGTCGTACAGATTGGGCACGCCGAGCAGACGCGCGGCCTTGTCAAAGCCCTCTTCGGTCAGCGCCACGGAGCGATGCTTTTCTTCGACCGTATAGTCGCCGGTGGTGTACTTTTCGCCCGGCTCTTTGCCCTCGATCACCTCACCGCGGATCAGCTTGGGGATGATGCGGTTGACCTTGTAATACTTGTCGGTCGACTCCTCGCTGGGGCCGGAAATGATGAGCGGCGTCCGTGCTTCGTCGATCAGGATCGAGTCGACTTCGTCGACAATCGCGAAGTAATGCTCGCGCTGCACGCAGTCCGAGATACGGAACTTCATGTTGTCGCGCAGGTAGTCGAAGCCGAATTCGTTGTTCGTTCCGTAGGTGATGTCGGCGCCATAGGCCGCCAGGCGCTCGTCTTCGTCAAGATCATGGACGATGGTGCCGACCGTTAGGCCGAGGAATGTATAGATGCGGCCCATCCATTCCGAATCGCGCTTGGCGAGATAATCGTTGACGGTGACGACGTGTACGCCTTTGCCCAGCAGGGCGTTGAGATAGACCGCGAGGGTTGCAACCAGCGTCTTACCTTCACCGGTTTTCATCTCGGCGATTTTGCCGTGATGGAGAACCACGCCGCCGATCAACTGGACGTCGAAGTGGCGCATGTTGAGGACGCGCCGTCCGGCCTCGCGGCAGACCGCGAACGCCTCGATCATTAGATCGTCGAGCGTCGCGCCTTGCGCGATACGCTCCTTGAACTCGATCGTCTTGGCGGCGAGTTGCTCATCGGAAAGCGCCTGCATCGAGGGCTCGAGGGCGTTCATCGCGTCCACGGTCGGCTTCAGGGCCTTAATTTCGCGTTCGGTCTTAGTGCCGAATACTTTGGCAAGGACTGCGTCGATCATACTGCTCTATCTCTCTTATCTGGCGCTTGGAATCACGCCGGTTGTCCGCAAACGGTTCTCAGAATTCGAATTGTTCCGTTGCGTGGGATTCAGTTCGCCGCACACTTGCGGCAAATGGATCGGGTTAGAAAGAAGGAGGAGCGCGGGAGGATCGAGGTCCGTTGTGGCGGACTGGAATAGGTATTAGATCCGGACTCGAAACCTGCCACGAGAAAACGACGATAGTCACCGCCAGCATCAGCCAGACGGTTAGCAGAGCGTAGTCGTAATCGGAAGCGGCCTGCCGCAGCGAACTGGCGACGGACTGAATTCGGCTGGCGGCAGCTCTTGTGGGAGCGGCCAATCCAGTACGGGCAGCGGCGAGTTTCGCCGAAACGAGCTTGCCGGCAGCGAGCTTCGAGACGCGTGACAGGCTGTAGCCGGTCTGCCCTTCGATCGCATCGATCGAGGCGGCGCTCATCACGAGCATCGCGAATAGCGCGGCGACGCTGATTGTGATCAGCCGCCCACGATCCGCCTTGAGGCTCGTATGCATCCAGTCTTAGTGTAGCGCAGTGGTGCCCATATGGCGGAATTCCGAAGACGCTTCGCTCGCTCGATAACCGCGCCGCAATTGTTACATCGCCGCCGGACCGTCCAGGCTCCGCCAAAAATACCAGCTTGCGACGGAGGCGTACGGCCGCAACGGCGCCGCGAGGCGGATCATCTCATCCGGCTTCGGTAACTCTTCGAGTTCGTAAACCTTTTTCATCGCCGAGCGGACGCCCAGGTCTCCGGTCGGCAGGATATCCGGGCGGCGCAGAGCAAAAATCTGGAACATGTGTACCGTCCAGACGCCGACGCCCTTCACGGCGGTCAGGTGAGCGACCGCGTCGTCGTCGGTCATCTTTGCCAGCGCCGCGAAGTCGACTTCGCCGTCCCTGGTCTTGCGCGCCAGGTCGCGGACGTATTCTGCCTTCGCCCTCGACAAGCCCAAAGACCGCATTTTCGCGGGACGCAGTGCAAGGATCCGCTCCGGCGTGACTTCGCCGGCAGCGGCCTCAAGCCGCCCATAGATGGTGGACGCGGCTTTGCCGCTCAGTTGTTGAAAGACGATCGAGCGCGCCAGCGTCGAGAACTGCGGCTCCAGAAACTTCATCCGGCATGGGCCTACGGCTTCGATGACGACGCGCATCCGGGGGCAGCGCGATTTCAGATGTTCGACTGCTTTCTTCATTCCCACTCCTCAAATGCTTGCAACCTTGCCCGCTTCCGGCAGCGTCTACCATGGTAACCATGCGTTTGCTCGTTGGAATCGCCGCGTTTGCCTGCATTTTGCCCCTCGTGGCGCAGGACGAGTCCGTCATCAAGGTCGACGTCAACCTCGTCAATCTGCTATTCACCGTGAAAAACAAGGGCGGCGGACTGGTCGCCAACCTCGAAAAAGACGCCTTTCAGGTGTATGAGAACGGACAAAAGCAGGAGATAAAGAATTTCGTCCGCGAAACAAATCTTCCCCTCACCATCGGACTCCTGGTCGACGTCAGCGGCAGCCAGGAGAATCTCATGGGCATTGAGAGGTCCGCCGCCGGCCAATTCTTCGAGAAGGTCCTCGGCAAGAAAGACATCGCGTTTCTCATCACCTTTGGAGCGGAGGCCGAACTCCTGCAGGATTCGACCAACTCCGCGAGACTGCTGCGCAAGGGCCTCGACCAGATGCGCCTGTCGGTTCCTCTCAGCGCCATCCATCCAGGACCTATTCCTCAATCCGGGCCTGTCAAGGGAACCATCATGTACGATGCGGTCTATCTGGCTGCCGGGGAGAAACTCAAGGGCGAAGTGGGCCGCAAAGCGATCGTGCTGATCACCGACGGCGGCGACAACGGAAGCCGCTACCGGATCTCCGAAGCGATTGAGGCGGCCCAGAAAGCCGACACGATCATCTATAGCATTTATTACGCGGATCCGCAGTTTCAAAGCATGTTTGGCGGCGGAGAAGGCAATCTCAAGAAGATGTCTGAGGAAACCGGCGGGCGCGTGTTTCACGTCGACCGCAGACACTCGCTCGACGAGTGTTTCCGCGAATTACAGGATGAGATGCGCAGCCAGTATTCGCTCTCCTACACGCCAACGAATCCGGCGCGCGACGGCACGTTCCGGAAGGTGGAAATCAAGCTGGCGCAAAAGGACATGAAAGTTCAGGCGCGCAAGGGCTACTACGCGATGCCCGACGACGGCCGCTAGAATGCGAAACGCGCGATTACTCGCTCGGTGTCGAGGAACCCGCGCCCATCAGTTTCGAGATGAAGCCCGACATGTTCGGATCCTGTGTCGCCTCGAGGTACCATTCTCCGATCGGCATGCGCGTCCAGCGGATGGCTTCTTCGACTAGAAACACGGCAGGATTGTGTTTTTCGCGCGCCTTCATGGCCATCAACGCGCGTTCGAGAAGCAGAACGGCGTCCCGCTCCTCGCCGCCGCGTCCGCCGGAGCCTCCGGATTCGCCTCCGCCTTCGCCCGATCCGTCCTCGGAGTAGCCGCCCGAATCCTCCATCTCATCGGGAAACTTACCGCCCTTTTTCCGGAACAGGCGGACTGCCAGGTTCCGGCACTGGGCGAACGTTTCCTGGATATTACGGAAGTTGGGGCGATCCTCTTCGGGCACGGCCGCATAGCGCTCGTTGACGAAGTCGGTCAGGGCCGTGAGCTCGGCAACGGACTCGTCGACATTCTTGAACAGGGTTTCATAGAAACCCAAACTCGTCTTGGCCACGGCCTCGTCGA
Organism: Bryobacteraceae bacterium; assembly: GCA_039930685.1. Taxonomy (GTDB): domain Bacteria; phylum Acidobacteriota; class Terriglobia; order Bryobacterales; family Bryobacteraceae; genus JBBQWZ01. The sequence continues at coordinate 8,810 of JBDTTK010000092.1, forward strand.
ACAACCGGAACTGCTCTTCGATATGCGTCTTGCGCGCGTCCACATCATCGTCTTTTCCGGGTTTGCTCTCCTGCAACATCTCCAGTTGCCGGTGACTGGACCAGGAGTATTCGTTGCCAACCTTCGGATCAGTGATGGCAACCTGGCGCATCGCCAGCGGGAGAAAGCTCTCATGGTCGAGCCGTTCGAGCTTTGAAAGGCGATCCACGTAGTCGGGGTTCGCTTCGTCCTCGAGATCCGGCAGGGGATAGACGGTGTCCCAAAACTGGTCTTGTAACTCTTTCAGCAATCGAAATCCCGGAGCGAGAGCCGACCAACCTGCGCGGTTTGTCGTTGCGACGACGAGCAAGCACGCCGCACCCAGGTCTTTGCCTTTTGAAAATGTGGCGAGCAGCTGTTTTTCGATCTCCCGCCACTCGCTGCGGCGCTGTGCCATCAGGGCAGAAGCTTCGGCCTGGTCACCGGGTTCGGTCGCTTCGTTGTCGCCGCGGAGGATCGACTTCCGCATCTCTTCGATTTCGGCCATCGTCACCGAATGACCGATGTCGATACCAGCGGGATTGTCTCCGCCGATCGGTGTCAGCAGCTTTTCGACATCTAAGATATTCGAATCGGCCATGGGCTCCCTCTGGGACGCATGCAGCACAGCGCGCCCTCATCATCATAATCCGTTCGAAGCCAGGAGCACTCGGCCCCTGCGGACGGGCTTGTTCGAGGCCGCCCACCATTAGAATTGGAGGATGATCACCCGCCGGACGCTCTCCGCGGCATTGGTGGCGGCTGCGCTGCCCGCACAGGAGAAGGATCCGAAAATGTTTGCCGATGCCGAGGCGTACGAAAGATTCATGGGCCGATGGAGCCGTTTGGTCGCGCCGCTGCTGGTGGATTTAGCGGCGGTGCCGGACATAGGGCAGGTACTTGACGTCGGGTCCGGCACTGGCGCCTTGGCGGGCGCCATCGCGGAGCGCAAGTCAAAGCTGCGCGTAGTCGGCATCGACCCATCCAAGGAATACATC
>JBDTTK010000093.1:0-9786 GCA_039930685.1 Bryobacteraceae bacterium
AGTAGATTCCACGAATCACGACATACTCTTCGCCGCCCGTATTCCGGCTTTGATCCCACGGGCTTGAGACAATGAGCATCGGGCGCGGCGCCATGATGGCGGCGATTTCGACGTTGTACGTCTCGAATCGCAAATTCGGCGCGTTCTCGCATGGCGAGCCGCCCTGCATGATGGCGGAAACCATGTTGACGGGCGCCGATGCCTTGATGCGGTCGTCGATGGCCGTCAGGAAGAACGTCTGGGATCCACCGCCGGACGCACCGGTCATGCCGATGCGCGACGCATCCACGTCAGGGAGCGACTCCACAAAGTCCAGAGCTCGGGTCGAATTCCAGAGTTGCAGGGCCATCGGCGTGAAGCTCCAGAGATTTTCGTTTGGGCCTCCGAACTCATGCGGAGTTTGTTTCGTATCGTTCCAGCCGACCATGTCCCAGGCAAATACGACGAAGCCCATTCTCGCCATGTTGATTCCGAAGCCAGGAGTGGAAGCGAGGTGGGTATAGCCAGGGCTGGAGGGCACCGTGTTTTCCAGGCGGCCTTGCTTGAAGTGTCCGTGGGCATAAAGAATCGCCGGGAATTTGCTGGCGCGGCCCGACGGCCGGTACAGATTTCCGCCCAGGAAGAAACCAGGCATGGTCTCAAGCAGAACTTTCTCTACGGTGTACCCGTCGCGCTCGAGGCGCCCGAATATCTGTGGATGGAGCGGCGTTTTCTCGGGCATCGGGTCAAGTCCGGCCGCTGACAGCCCTTGCCCCCGCAGAAATTTCTTACGCTGCTCCCATTGGGACAACGTGCCGTGGGAAGCATGGCGCCAAAAGGCCTTCGGAACAAAATGGGTGTCGGTATCCGGTATCTCGGTATTGCGGCTGTCGGTGGGTGGGACCTGGGCGAACGTGAGACCACTAAGAAGTACTGAAAGGACGCACGGAATGCGCATTTTAATGCGACACCTCGGACGCGCCTTTGTAAATGACGCCGTCCTTCATTACGAACGTTACTCGCTTCATCACGGTGATGTCTTCCACCGGATTTCCCTCAACCGCGACGATGTCTGCAAGCTTTCCGGGGTCAATGGAGCCCACCCTATCCTGCCAGCCAAGCAGTTCGGCGGCGGAACTGGTCGCAGCGCGCAACGTCTGTAAGGCAGGCATGCCGTACTGAACCATCCAAACGAACTCCTGGCCGGCATTTTCGTGGTGACCGCTGAGATCAGTGCCAAACGCGATTTTTACGGGTGTCTTGAGAGCTCGCTGAAAGGCTTCCTTGTGCCGTTGCGTTGTGCCAACCATGACTCGTTTGCGCGCGGGTGTCATGCCCGGATCATCGAGTCCTTGGAGGTAGGCCATCAGCGTGGGCACCCAGTAGACCCCCTTCTGCGCCATCAGCCGAAACGTCGCGTCGTCAAGATACATCCCGTGTTCGAGCGAGTCGATACCGGCATTGATGGCGACCTGCGCCGGACCGCTGCCATAAACATGAGCTGCGACTTTGACTCCGCCGCGATGCGCCTCATCGATGAGGGCTTTGGTCTCTTCTGGTGAAAACGTCTGCCACGCCGTGAGTTGGTCCGGATTCGGATTGGTGCGCCGTGGATGGTCGATATACATTTTGATGAGATCGGCGCCATTTCCGATCTGCTCGCGAACGGCCTTTCGCACGCCGTCAACACCATCTGCAAGCTGAGCACCGCGCGGTATCTCCACATCTGGCGAGAAGCCGTAAGGCGTGTATCCACCGGTGATGCTAATGGCACGGGTGGCGCACAGCATCCGCGGACCGATGACGATGCCGTCGTTGATCGCGTCGCGCAAGGCAACATCGCCGTAACCCGCGCCCTCCGTCTCGACGTCCCGGATTGTCGTGAAGCCCGCCATCAGTTGTTTCCGCGCGGAGACGGTTGCCCAAATGGCGCGGTACTGCAGGGACTTCTTAAGCAAGGCGTCTTCGTAGCGGATGCCGCCGTGCAGAAACATATGCGTGTGCCCATCGATAAGCCCCGGCATGACGGTGGCGTTCGAGAGATCGATGACCTTGGCGCCAGCCGGAATGTCGACGGACGTTCCAGCCGTCCGAATGCGGTTTCCCTCAATCAAGATGATGACGCCAGTCTGCAGAGTCATCGACTTCCCGTCGAAGAAGCGGCCACACCGGATGGCGGTGACCTGTGGCGTCTGAGCAGAGAGCAAGATATTGAAAACGAGGACAAGGAGGAAAACTGCGTACTGTGCCATAAACGTGACCCCGCGCGGTAAAGGGCACGATAGCACTTCGGTCGGGAAGCGTCAACCAAAACGTTTCATTTGAATGATCTCCGCCCAAACATGCGGCATACAGCACGTTATTTGCCGGAGAAAAAAGAATTTGACACAATTCACTGAAACGTTTAATCTATCCGGAGGAGGTCCCCATGATGGACAGATTGAGGCTTGGAAGTGCCCTGATTGTGCTGCTGCTGGCGGCCGCAATGCCATCGTTTGCGCAGAGAGAAACTGGATCGATCAGCGGATCCATCACTGATCCGTCTCTGGCCGCCATCGTGGGTGCCAAGATCGTCATTATCAATCTGGACACCGCCGCGGAGCGAAGCGCGACTAGCGATGATGGCGGCTTGTATGTCGTGAACGGACTGACGGCGGGCCGCTATTCGATCTCGGTCAAGAGGGATGGATTCACGGCCAAACAGGTGTCCGACTTTACGCTCGTAGTGGGCCAGCAGGCGACCTTGAACGTGGCTCTTAACGTCGGATCGGTCACTGAAACCGTGGCTGTGTCTGGAGCGGTAGCGGAAGTCGAAACGCGACAAGGCACCGTCTCGACGCAAATCAGCCAGAAGATGATTACCGACCTGCCCTTGAATGGACGCAACGTGCTGCAGTTGTTGGCCGTTACGCCAGGGACGTTGAACGCCAGCGCTTCCGCATTCAACCAGGGCGCAACCCGGCCTGAGTCCGCCAGTCAGCTCACTTCGGCGAGTGGCGGCAGAGGGAACTCGACCACATTTGTGCTGGACGGCGGAGCGCATGAGGATCCGTATACCGAAGTCCCCAACGTCCTGCCGAATCCTGACGCAATCCAGGAATTCAGCTTCGACACGAACAGCTACAGTGCGAAGTTCGGTGGCCGCGGCGGCGGCGTCGCGAACATTATCACCAGATCCGGCACGAACGCCTTCCATGGCGTCGCGTTTGAGTATCTACGCAATAGCAGCCTCAATGCCCGAAACTTCTTCGCCACTCAAGACGACGGACTAAAGCGCAATCAGTACGGCGGAGCGATTGGCGGCCCGGTAATCAAGAACAAGCTGTTCTTCTTTGGTTCGTGGCAGGGTACGCACTCCAAGTCCAGGCCGACTACGGCAACGGCCACAATTCCCACCGCCGCTCAGCGCCAGGGCAATTTCGCTGGATTCAAAGTCAATCTTGTGGATCCAACCACCGGCACGCCGTTCGCCGGTAACATGATTCCGACCAATCGATTGGGCACGGCGGCGCAGAACTTCCTGAAGTTGATTCCGGTCGCAACCTCTCCGGACGGCTTCTATCAGTACGCGGTGAACTCAAAATCCGACGACAATCAATATCTTGCTCGCGGTGACTACTACAAGAGCGACCGCCACCACATCTCGGTCCGCTACTTCATCGACAAATTGCAGATCCCAGCCCTCGAAGACCCCACAAACCTGTTAACCGCTTATAACCAGCAGACCGGCAGTCCGAATACGAACAAGACTTGGGCGAGCCACAGTGCGACGATCAACGACACGCTGACTCTGGGACCTACCCTGCTGACGAATACGACGCTTACCTTCAACCGGACGTTCGTCATTCAGCTCGGTCCTGACTTTCCGGGACAGGACACCTTCGGGATCAACGTTCCGAATCTGGCGCATGGGCCGGAAATACGAACCTTGATTTCGGGATACTTCAACGTCCGCTATAACAACACCTACCGGATTCCCCGCAATCAGTACAACATTCAGCACTCCTGGTCGTGGGTACGCGGGAGACATCAAGTTTCCTGGGGTGTCGATCTCCTGCGGGAACAGAGTCTGCTCGACCAGGACTTCGAGTCGGTCGGCCGCTTCGATTTTGCCGGCAAGTATTCAGGCGACAACTTGGCCGACTTCCTGATCAGCAAACCGTCTGCCTTTACGCAGGTGATGCCCAATTACGCGAACGTGGTGCGGAACACCTATGGTGTCTACATTCAGGACAACTTCAAGGTGTCTCGCCGCGTCACTCTGAACCTGGGATTGCGCTGGAATCCGTTTATTCCATTTACCGATGTGCCGAATGCGTTAGCGACGCGCTTTGACCAGAGTGCGTACGCCGCGGGGAAGCGGTCTACGCGCTACCCGAATCTACCGCCCGGAATGCTGGTCGGCGGGGACCCCGGTGTGCCAAAGTCGGTCGTCAACCGGAATCTGAGTGTGTTCGATCCGCGGATCGGTGTCGCGTTCGATGTGTTCGGCAATGGAAAGACGGCAATCCGCGCGGGCTATGGGCGGTTCCACGATCAGACCAGCGCGCTGACTTATAATCGGCCAGCCTCGTCGCCCCCTGCGGTGGTCCGCGTGGATATTGTCGCCCCATACAGCTATGAAGATCCGTATCGCGGACGCACGAATCCGTTTCCGGTGTCGCGTCCCCTTCCGGCCAATCAGGTCTTTCCCACACCCTTCCTGCTGGTAGCCATGGATCCGAATTTTGGTTATCCCAGCATTCACCAATGGAACTTCAGTATCGACCAGGCGCTACCTGGGGCTCTCGTCCTGCACACAACGTACCAGGGTTCGAAGGGGCGAAGCATGCTACAGACTTCCGATTACAACGCTGCCGTAAACGGACCGGGAGCCACTCGTTCGAACACAAATTCACGTCGTCCGCGGCCTGAGTTTACGCAATTAACGTTTGCCGGTACCTATGGCTATTCCGATTACAACGCGCTCGTGATCAGTCTGGAGCGCCGCTTTTCCTCAGGGCTGACCTTCCTCGGCGGGTTCAGTTGGCAGAAGAGCACGGATATCATTTCCAGCACGGCGTTTGAAGGCAACGGCGTGACACATCCTTACGGCCAGGTTGACCAGGACCATGGTCTGTCGGACTTTGATCGTGCGGCGCGCCTCGTCATGTCATTCAACTACGAACTGCCGTTCGCCGCTGGAAAGAGTCTGACGCGCTACGTGTTTGGCGGATGGCAGACAAACGGCATCATCAGTCTGCAGTCCGGCGGGCCGTTGACGATCTCATCCGGCATCGACAATTCCCTAAGCGGGATCGGCGCGGACCGGGCGGATATCGTCGGAGATCCGAATATCTCTGGAGATCGCACGAAGGCTCAGCAGATCCTCCAGTATTTCAACACCAGCGCGTTTACCGTGAATGCGGTGGGAACATTCGGAAATCTCGGGCGCGGCACGATGCGCGGACCCGGTTACAGCAACGTGGACTTCTCGATGTTCAAGAAGTTTGCGATGCCGTACAAAGAAAGCCATAGCATCGAGTTCCGTGCCGAAGCATTCAACCTTTTCAATCACGCGACTCTTGGAAACCCGAACACGAACCGCTCCTCATCGCAATTCGGCCGGATCGTAAGCGCGGGCGACCCTCGGATTCTCCAATTCGGTCTGCGGTATGCATTCTAGTCGCTGAGACTTGAACTCATACGTCTTGCAGACTTCGGCGCGGGAGCGGATTTCCGTTCCCGCGCCCTTTCTTTGCATTGCGCGAGAACCTACCTAAACGCTATGATTATAACGATTAACCTCGAATCGAAGCGATAAGACCAGGAGAAACTGCGGCGTATGCGAAAAAAACCGTTCGCCACGATCCGAGACGTTGCGCGCCTCGCGAGTGTTTCAGTGGCCACGGTGTCCGGAGTCATGAACAAGAAGGCCGTTGCGAGGCCGGAAGTTCAGAAGCGGGTGGAAGAAGCCATGAAGGCTCTTGACTACCACCCGGATCGCATGGCTCGCAGTCTTAAGACTGGTCTCAGCAAAGTCATCGGCATGGTCGTGCCGGACCTCAAGAACCCCTTTTTCGTGGATCTGATGTGCGGCGTGGAAGAAGTGGCCAGAGCCTCGGGATTCTCGGTAATTTTCAGCAATTCGAATAAGGATCAGGCGCTCGAGAAAGAGAACCTCTCGATGCTGTACTCGCATCGCGTTGCCGGTGCGGTAGTTTGTTCCACCGACGCATACACGGCGTATGACTCGTCCATGACGCGCCGGTTTCCCATGGTGTTTGTCGACCGCCTTCCCGTAGTTGGATTCAAAGGACGCGCGGTAACGGTGGACAATCGGCGCGCTGCGTATAAAGCGACGCGTCACTTAATCGAACTTGGCCATCAAGACATCGCAATTATCGCCGGACGAATGGACTTGTCCGGCGGATTCGAGCGCGTCGAAGGATTCAGGGAAGCCATGCAGGAGGCCCATCTGCCAATCCGGGAGGAGTATTTCCAGAGCGGCGACTTCAGCCTGGCGTCCGGATACACTTGCACTCTGAAATTGCTCTCACTCCCTCAACGGCCGACAGCGATATTTTCCTCGAACAACAACATGACCTTGGGGCTGATGCAGGCGTTGACGGACCGAAATCTGTCAAGCCCCGCGGATATAAGCGTCTTGTCGTACGACGACTTTCCGTGGGCCGGGTACTTCCATCCGAAACTCACCGCCGTTGCGCAACCGGGACTCGAGATGGGACGTCGAGCGGTCCACATGCTCCAGGACGCCATTCAAGCAGGCGGCGAACCTCTGGGAGAGGAGTTGGTCGTCCTGGAAGCGGAGTTAATCATTCGGGAATCCACCGCTTCTCCGGCCAATCGGTCCGTGAAGGATGTCCTGCCCGAACGTACCCACGCAGTTACCAAGTAACTTACTGCGGATCGTTTTTCTTCTCGCCAGTCTCGCGGTCCAGGGTACTTGAGTCCGCAAAGGGTAAACGTGCCTCAACGTCACTCATTCCTCGCATTGGGAGTACCGCAAAATAAGTCGCGGCGTAATCACTGCTTGGCATGAACGGGGATTGCGGCAGCATCAGCTCATTGACCCGCGGCGCGGCCGACTGGAGATCGATACTTGGCTGTGATGCGCATGGCGGCATCCAATCCGCCGGCACGCTGAATTACCGGTACAAAAAATTTGTTCAGGAAGTCATCGTCGGTGCCCTTGAATCCGACGGTGTCCGCGTCTAAAGCGAGGTCGCCCGGCGATACGGCGGCAGCGAACAATGTCCAAATGCCCGCTTTGCCGGTACCTTTCAGTTCAACTTTTGCATGACCTTCCGAACGCAAATATGCAAGCGTCGTCAGGATGTCCTGGACGCGATTGGCATCGTCGCTCTTATTGAAGGTCAGGAAATACCGATGCGAGCGGTCGCGGACCGCCACCGCGGATCCAGTTTGAAACGCGTCGATTGCGATCACGGGCCGCCCGGCAGCAATCGCCGACAGCACCGGCGCCGTCTTCCAAGCTGCCGCGGCGCCTTCCGGATTCACAACCAGCAACGGCATTCCCTTTCCCGCGTGCCACAGGCCGGCCACCCGATCTCGGCGATTGTAGCGAGTTAGCTGCATACGATCGCCTTCAATCTCGTGCAACACGCGAGGCGCGGTGTCGGCGCCCAGCGCATAGATCAGCCGTTGCTGTAGCACATCGAGATCCCGAGTCTCCTCGGTTTGTTTGCGCGAAATATCCCGCCACTCGCGAAATATGCCCTCGTAGTCCAGTGCGTTCGGCGGAAGCTTCCTCCCCGCCAGGGCCAGCATGTCTTCGTCATTCTCAGCGACAAAGGGTTTCTCTCTCAGCATGATGTTGCCCGGCATCGGTAGGAGGAAGTGCCCGAAGAAGCGATATACCGCCTCGCGGCTCAGACGGTTGTAATTGTGCTGCGCTTCAATCTGCACCGCGTCCAGATTCGGTTCCTTGTCATATAACGAGTAGATGCCCCGAGTGACGACGGCCTCTTCGTGCATCGTATTGCGGCTCTGGTCCCAGGGACTCGAAACAAGAATCATGGGACGCGGCGCCGTCAGCGCGGCGATTTCGACGTTGTAGGTGTCCAGCCGGAGATTCGGGGCGTTCTCGCACGGCGATCCACCTTGCATGATCGCGGAGACCATGTTTACCGGTGCGGTGACTTTCACCCGATCGTCGACTGCGCTGAGAATGAAGGTTTGCGATCCGCCTCCGGATGCGCCTGTCATGCCGACACGTTCAGGGTCGACGTCCGGAAGCGAAGTCAGGAAGTCCAAAGCCCGCGTCGAGTTCCACAACTGGAGCCCAAGGGGCGTGAAGCCCCACAAATACTCACGGTTGCCGCCAAATTCGTGGATGGTCTGCTTCGTGTCGTTCCACCCGACCATGTCCCACGCGAACACCACGTATCCCTGACGCGCCATGCTGATCCCAAATCCGGGATTGGAGCACAGTTCCGTGTTCTCGAGGCGGCCGTGTACCCAATGGCCATGCGTCCGCAGAACTCCTGGGAACTTCCCGCCTTTGCCGCGAGGACGGTAGAGGTTCCCGCCGACGAAGTAGCCGGGCATCGTCTCAAGCAGAACTTTTTCGATGGAATAGCCTTCGCGATCGACCTTTCCGAACACTTGCGCGTTCAGCGGCGTCTTAGGAAACATCGGATCCATTCCGCCGGCGGAAAGAATCTGCCCTCTCAGCGACTTCTTGCGGGTTTCCCACTCTGCCAGTGTGCCGTGCGATGCGTGACGCCAGAAAGCTTTCGGTATGAAGTGCGTGTCGGTATTCGGGATCTCCGTGTTGCGCGAGTCCACCGGAGGAACCTGGGCAAGCAGAATGCTTCCCACAAAAAAGAAAGCGAGCGCGAGTCGCATAGTGATCCCTCCAGGTGGCCTCTATTTACCCGATTGGTGAATCCGCAAGAGAAAGGTCTGGCGGCTTCTAGTTGCGTCGTCCGCGATGGCTGGAACGGCGATTGCATCGTTGGTCCGGTTCCAGCAGGGTGCTGGATCCAATCGCAGATCGCCGCCGAGCCAGTCGTCCACTGGCAGCGCCTTCGTCTTAACAAATGTCCCGTCGGTGCGGTTCAACACCGCGTAAACATCCGCGTGCCCCATTCGGTACCCGTTGACGAACCATTTGCCGTTCGGAGATAACGCGGAATCGCCATCCGGCTGTGGCAGGATTTCCGGGTCGCCGACTTGCCCGGTAATTTCCCCGCGGTCGACATCGTAGAGAACCTGGCGCCGGTCCTTGATCCCGATGACGTGCGGGCCAAATTCCCATTCCGGATGGCCGCCGATGAACTTCTGCATCGTCAGCCCGGTGCCGTCCGGATGGATGGTGCAAGGGACGTCGATCTTATTCTTGCGATCGTCGAAATCGCCGCGTACGTAGAAATAGATCCGATTGTCGTCTCGATTCCACAGCGTGTGGTTGATGAACAGGTGCTTTTCGCGAACATCCGGCCGGACCGGCGCGATCAAATCGGCCAGTTGGCGGAACGATACAAGAATGCGCTTCTTGCCGGATTCAATCTCTGTGATGAAGATGCCATCGTTGTCGGGGGCAGCGACGCCGTCAGTCCAGTTGTGCGATCCGACGTAGCCAGTCACTTGACGGAGTTTCGCCATCCGGCCGTAGTTCAATCCGAGAAAAAAGCCGCCCTTCTGCGCGACTCCGCTATTTCCAAAGGGAGTGTCCTCAAATCGGTACTCGTGAAGGCGCTTGTGCTTCGCCACGTCATAGAGCACCGCGAAGACGCGGTTTGTCTTCGGATCGCGATCATTGAAGATGAGTTGCGTGGTCGA
>JBDTTK010000094.1:0-9783 GCA_039930685.1 Bryobacteraceae bacterium
TCGTACCGCAGAGCATCGACCGGATCCAGCCTCGCGGCCTTGTTCGCCGGCCAGATTCCGAAGAACACCCCGATACTGACCGAGACGACGATTCCGAGTACGGCGGCCCACAGCGGGACCGTGGTCGGTAGAGCGGGAAAGACAAATCGCGCACCCTGCGAGATCATCCAGCCAAGCGTCATCCCAAGGATTCCGCCGATGCCCGTCAGCACGACGGCTTCCGTGAGAAATTGCACCACAATATCAATACGGCGCGCGCCGATCGCTTTGCGGATGCCGATCTCGCGGGTCCGCTCAGTGACCGACACCAGCATGATATTCATCACGCCGATGCCGCCGACCAGGAGTCCGATGGAACTCAGGACCACCATCACCAACGCCGTGATCGCCGTGATGCTGCGGAACTGCTCGACCATTTGCTCGGCGGTCGAGATATCGAAATTGTCCGGCATGTTGAGCGGGACGTGCCGTTGGATGCGCAGAACAGCCCTGAGTTCATCAATGGCCGCACTCACCTTTCCGTGTTTGGCGACCACCACGAGCATGTTCTCCTTGGCGTTCGGGAACATCTTCTGCATCGAGAAGTAGGGCAGTAGAATCCGCGTGTCATCCTGGCCGGGCATCGAGGTGGCCGGCCGGGACATCACGCCAATTACTTCGAACTCATGGCCGTTGACTTCCATTTGGCGGCCCAACGCGTCATGGCCTGGGAAGAGCGCCTTTTCGACGTCCTCGCCGATCACCGCGACCGGAAGGTGGCGGCGGTTTTCCGTGTCGGTGAAGAACCTTCCGACTTTCATTTCGGACTGGCCGCCTTCGATATAACCCTCGTCGGTGCCGGCCAGTTGGATGCGGTAGAGGTCGTTGCCTTTGTAGCGGGCCTTGTCGATGCGTGGCGCTCCTAACGAGCTCGGCGGGAACAAGTACGGGCTGACCCGTTCGACCGAAGGGCATCGTTCGGCAATCGCCGCCGCGTCCTGATAGGTGAGGGGTTTGCGCATGCGCTCTTCCGCCGAGAGATTGCCGAAGGATGGACCGAGCCGCATCTTGAAGACAATGGCCGTGTCGGGTCCGAAGCTGCGGAGAACTCCGGTAATCGCGCCGTCGAGGCCGGTGATGATGGACCCGACGCCGATGATCGTTCCGACGCCGATGATGACTCCCAGCACCGTCAGGAACGCGCGCATCTTATGCTCGCGGATCGTATACAACGCGAGGCCGATGTCCGAGCCGATGGTCCGCAGCATCATTTAGGATTCCGCCCTGAGCGCGACGATCGGGTCGAGCTTGGAAGCCTGCCGCGCCGGATAGATTCCGAAAAAGAGTCCGACGACGGTCGACAGGCCAACGGCGATCAGAACTGACGAAGCCGGAACTGTCATGGGTACCGCGGTCAGGTTCCTCACGGCGACTGCCACGCCCCAAGCGAGCGCGACGCCGATCAGGCCGCCAGAGGCCGACAGCATCGAGGATTCCACCAAAAACTGGCTCAGGATGTCCTGCCTTCTCGCCCCCAGCGCCTTGCGGACACCGATCTCGCGGGTCCGTTCACTGACCACGGCCAGCATGATGTTCATGATGACGACGCCGCCGACCACCATGAACACACTTACAATCGCCACGGCGGTCGCGGCGACGGCCGAGGTCAATTGGTCGAACGCCGACACCAGCGTGTCAGAGGAGAGAATCGAAAAGGTGTCGTCGTCCCCGGGGCGTATGTGTCGATAGGCGCGAAGCAGCATCCGGACCTCATCCTGCGCCTGCATCAGGACGGAACGGTCGCGAGCGAGTCCACCAAACATAATTCCGCGGTAGGTGCCATAGATCTTGAAAAAGGTCTCTATCGGAATGTAGATAAAATTGTCTTGCGACTGACCGAAGATGCTTCCCTTCGACTTAGCAACCCCGACGACTTCGAAAGGCCTGCCGTCGACGTCTATGGTCTTCCCGATGGGGTCGGTTGCGGGAAAGAATCGCTCCTTGATGTCCGCTCCCAGAACGACGACGGTGGCTTTGCGATTGTTGTCGGGTTCACTAGGGAAGCGGCCCAGCGCGACCTGCGTATTTGTGATGACGCCGGCGTTCGGGGAACCGCCGATGATCTGCACGCCGTCGATCGAGTCGCCAGAGTGGGCGACTTTGCCGCCGCGGGTAGACGAAATGCCAATTTCCCGCATGAGCGTAACTTTGGATTTGAGGAACTGGAATTCATCTCGGGACAACTGCGGATTCTTGCGCTGCATCTCGAGAAACTTCTTGGGATCAAAGTTGCCGACGAAGGCCATGCGGACGACCTGAAAGCCGTCCGAACCCATGGAAGAGACGGTGTCGGCGATGTAGACATCCATCCCATGAATCACGCTCATCACGGCGATGAGCGTAGTTGTCGAAAGGATAATTCCCAGCAACGTTAAGAAACTACGGAGTTTGCTCGAACGAAGCGAGTCCGCCGCGACGCGGGCAGACTCCCAGAATGAGGCGTTGGATTGCACCGATTGGCTATTACCTACTATTTAAGACGAGCTTCGCGCCGATCCTGTTCCCCCTCAATAGTTTCCGTCGGAACCAACTGATCGCCGAGCCACGCAACAATCCGGTTGTCGAGCCAGAAGCGGGGCTGATTGCGGGCAATAAAACCAACATGACCGCCGTGCTCGGTCGGTTCGAAACGAATGCAGGGGTTCGACGCAAGTTCCGGGTGGTCGTAGATATGGTACGGAATTAACGGATCGTCCTTCGCATGTATGACGAGCGTTGGTACTCGAATCTTACTTAAGAAGTTCTTGGAAGACTGCGTTCCGTAATATCCATTGGCGTCCCCGAAGCCGAATAAGGGCCCGGTATAAAGGTTGTCGAAGTCCCAGACGCTTCGAACACGCTTCATCGGCTCGAGCGAATACAGTTCCGGGTCCTGTTCGTGGCGCTTCCGGATGCGGTCTTTCAGGCGTTCGAGGAAGCGCCAGTCATACAGGAAGTTCTTGCGTTTCTTCAGGGCGGTAGCGCACTCGCCGAGATCGAGCGGCGTCGAAACGGCCACTGAGCCTTCGATGAGCGCTCCGGCATCTTCTCCGAGTTCGCCGGTCAGCTTCAGGACAACGTTACCGCCCAGAGAGTAGCCGACAAGCCAGGTCGGGAGATCGTGCTTCCTACGGAGTTCCTTGAGGACAAATAACAGATCGCTGGTTTGTCCGGCATGGTAGTTGGTTTTCGCGAGATGTTCGGTGCCGCCACAGCTTCGCATATGAAAGCGGTGGACCGCGAAGCCGGCGTTGAGTGCGGCGAAGGCCATGCTCCGCATGTAGCCTGAGTCGCTGCCGCCTTCGAGTCCGTGGACAAGGATCAGGAGTCCGCGGGGGCAGGCGGGGGCCTGCGAGTGGACCAGAATCTGGACATACGGCTCGGTCTGATAGTAGGTGGTTTCGACGGGGAATGCGACTTCCGAGATCGGACGCTTCCAGAAATTTCCGGCCATTGTCATCACGTGGCCGTTCCGGAAATAAGGTTCAAAGGGCGGAAAGGGGTCCAAATGTCTATTGTAGCGATGCGCGATGGTCTCAAGTCCGCCGCCCATTTGGGCCTACAGCGTTGGACGCTCACAGACCCGGAATTCTCTGCCACGCCGCGTTCCGCGGTAGGATGTCAGAACCGGAGACCAAGCCGATGCCAACTAACTCATTTCGCAAGATCCGAACCGCCAGCCTGCTGATGGCACTCGCCCTGCCGTTCGCCGCGCTCGCGGACGTACCGAAACACATTTCTCCCAGCGACGTGTTCGAGTTGCGCACCGTCGCGGATCCGCAAATTTCACCAGACGGAAAACAGGTCGCGTACATCGTGAATTTCGCCGACATCCGCACGGATACGCGCTTCTCCAATCTGTGGCTCGTGAACTTTGATGGAACGGGCAACCGGCCAATTACCAGCGGCAATTATCACGACACGACGCCGCGCTGGTCGCCTGACGGGTCGCGGCTCGCGTTTATTTCCGATCGCGACGGGTCCACGCAGATCTACCAGCGCTGGATGGATAGCGGTCAGACTGCGCGGATGACGAACCTGCCGGACGCGCCAAGCGGCATCACGTGGTCACCGGACGGCCACAGTCTGGCGTTCTTCTCGCTGGTCGAAGAGGCTCCGCGGAAGCTGGGCAATCTTCCCTCACCGCCGGCCGGCGCGAAGTGGGCCGATCGCGCTAAGGTCATCGACAAGCTGATCTACCGCTTTGATCAGGTTGGGTACCTCAAGCCCGGCTATTCGCAGGTGTTCGTGGTTTCGTCGGAAGGCCGTACGCCGCGCCAGATTTCGACCGGCAAATTCAATCACGGCGGGGCGGGACTCGGCGGCGGCGCGGCCATTTCCTGGGCGCCCGACAGCAAGAGCTTTGTGCTTTCGGCGAACCGCAATCAGGATTCGGAGTACGATCCGCTGAACACGGATGTCCACGAGTTCTCGGTCGCCGACGGCACGATGAAGACGTTGACGAGCCGGAAAGGCCCGGACAATGCTCCGATCATTTCGCCGGACGGGACGCGCATCGCGTACCTCGGGTTCGATGACCGCCACCAGGGTTATCAGGTCACGCACCTCTATGTGATGTTTCGCGACGGCAGCAATTCGCGCCAGATCGCGCAGGAGCTCGACCGCGACGTCACGAGCCCGCATTGGGCTCCAGACGGACGCGGCGTCTATTTCCTGTACGCCGATCAGGGCGACACCAAGCTCGGGTACGCACCGCTCGACGGCAAGGTGAGGACGATCGCCGCGCACATGGGCTCTGGCTTGAGTTCGTACGGCGGTGGAGACGCGATCTCAATTGCGAAAAACGGACGGTTTGCGATCACTTTCAATAGCACTGCCGATCCGGGCGACGTCGGAGTCGGGACGCTCGAAGGGGCGGGCCTGACGAAGGTGACGCGCGTCAACCAGGACCTGCTTGCGCAGCGCAGGGTCGGGGCCGTCGAAGAAATCTGGTGGGAGTCCTCGAAGGACAAGCGCAAACTGCAGGGCTGGATCATCAAGCCGCCGGACTTCAACCCGGCGAAGAAGTATCCGCTGATTTTGGAGATTCATGGCGGTCCGTTTGCGAACTACGGCGACCGGTTCGATTTCGAGAAGCAGGTGTTTGCGGCGCGCGGTTATGTCGTGTTCTATTCGAATCCGCGGGGCAGCACGAGCTACGGCGGCGAATTCGGAAACCTCATTCATCTTTCCTATCCGGGCGACGATTTCTTCGATCTGAATTCGGGCGTGGACGCTGTGATCGCCAAGGGGTACGTCGATCCAAGCAATCTATTCGTGACGGGCGGCAGCGGCGGCGGAGTGCTGACCTGCTGGATGGTCGGCAATACGACGCGCTTCAAGGCGGCAGCATCGCTCTATCCGGTGATCAATTGGTATAGCTGGATCGGGACGGCCGATATCGGTCCGCGGATGAGCAAGTACTGGTTCGCGGGCGCCCCCTGGGATAACGCCGAGAACCTGGCGAATTACGAGAAGCGCTCGCTGCTGTCGGTGGTAAACAAGGTCACGACGCCGACGATGGTGATGACGGGCGAAGAAGACTACCGGACTCCGATTTCAGAGGCCGAGCAGTATTACGCGGCGCTAAAGATGAACAAGATCGACGCGGTGCTGGTGCGGATTCCAGGGGAGCCGCACGGGCTGTCGCGGCGGCCGAGTCATCATTTGGCGAAGGTGTCGTACATCTTCGATTGGTTCGATCAGCACCACGTCGGAGACCGGGCACACTAGACCTGCCCCGACGACGGTACAGAGTCCATTCAGTTTGTTCTCTGTTCTTCGATTGTCTTACTGGTTCGCGGTTGAGCCAGCGCTCAGGATTGGCGAGTGTCTCGCGGAATGATGGACATTGCCGCCGCCGGCTTCCGTCGACGTTTGCGGCTGAGGAAAAACACCATCAGCGTCGTGGGCATTACGAAAACTGCAGCGCCGACGGTGTCACGGATGGCGTCGTACTCGTAATAGACGAGGTCGAAGCTCACACTAGGAGCCGCCTCCTGCGCCAACAGCATGGTGATTGAGAGACAAATCCATGCGACGATCGCCCCGATCAGAGTCGCGCTAGTTAGGCTCGGGAAGTCAGAAGTCGGTGTACTCATACCCGTCAAGACACCGTGACCATCAGCAAAGATCCCGCTAGGGGGTGGCGGCTGCCAGTTTGTCCCAATCCCCCGCCTCGCCGAACTTCGAGCAGACGAGCGTTGGATCGATGTTCTTGACCAGCCCATTCAGCACCGCGCCCGGACCCACTTCCACAAATCGCGTCACGCCCGCAGCCGCTAGCGCGCGGACCGACTCCACCCATCGGACCGGGTTGGGCACCTGCTGATACAAGCCTTCGCGTGCTTCGGCGCCCGTGCGGATTTCGCGTGCCTGCCAATTGTTCACGAGCGGGACGGCGAGATCGTTGAACGTAGCGGCGTCGAGGTCGGCTTTGAGACGCTGCTGGGCAGGCTCCATCAATGCGCAGTGGAACGGCGCACTCACCGGGAGGAGGATGGCACGCTTCGCTCCGGCGGCCTTCGCGAGTTCGCAGGCCCGGTTGACGGCGGCGGCGCTTCCGGCGATAACCACCTGATCCGGAGAATTGAGATTGGCGGCGGAGACGATCTCACCCTGGGCCGCTTCCGCAAGGATCTCGTCGAGTTTGCCATCGGGAAGCTTTAACAGCGCAGCCATCGCTCCAACACCCGCCGGAACGGCTTCCTGCATATAGCGCCCGCGATTCTTGACGATCTTTACGGCCTGGCCGAAGTCGAGCGATCCGGCGGCGACCAGCGCCGAATACTCGCCAAGCGAGTGCCCAGCGACGTAATCGAATGTCAGGCCCTTCGACTTCAGCACCGCGAACGCGGCGATGGACGCGGTCAGGATTGCAGGCTGCGTGTTCTCGGTGAGCTTCAACTGATCTTCCGGCCCCTCAAAGCAAAGCTTCGAGAGAGGGAATCCGACGGCGGAATCGGCTTCGGCGAAGACTGCGGCCGCTTCAGGATAGGTGTCGGCGAGAGACTTGGCCATTCCCGCGAATTGCGAGCCCTGGCCCGGGAAAAGGAATGCGACTTTGGACATGAATCCTTATTGTAGGTCGCAGCCGATATTGGAGGTCGCAGCCGATGCCCGGGATCGGATTTGTCCGCTAAGTCGCGTTCAGAACGCCGAGGACTTTGTCGCGATAGCTGCGGCTCAGCGTCAGTTCCGTGCCTTCCTGCAGGACCACGACATACTCGCCGTGGAACCACGGGCGCAATTCCTTGACGCGGTCGAGATTCACGATCGTCGAACGGTGGATGCGCGCGAAGCGCTCCGAATCCAGCCGGCCTTCGATCGAATTCATCGTTTCGCGGAGCAGGTGCGTATCGGGACCGACATGCAGGCAGACGTAGTTGTCGGCTGCTTCGACCCAGTCAATCTCTTCCTGTCGAACGAAGAAAACGCGGCCCGGCGTTTTAATGGCAAAACGCGTGGATGCCGCGGGTTTTGTGCGTACTTCTTCGAGTAATTCACGCAAGCGGGAATCTCCTGATTCGGGCTGCTGGCGCTTGGAGACGGCGCCGCGAACCCGGTCGATGGTCTTTGAAAACCGTACCGGATCAAAGGGCTTCAAAAGGTAGTCGAAGGCGTGAACGTCAAAAGCGCGAAGCGCGTGTTCGTCGTAGGCCGTGACGAAAACGACTAACGGTAACTCGCGCTCGGCGCCGAGTTGCTCGAGCACGGTGAATCCGTCTAGATCCGGCATCTGCACGTCGAGGAAAATGACATCGACCGAACGGTCGCGCAAAAAGTCCACAGCCTCCTGTCCGCCCGCGCATTCGCCGATGACTTCAAACGACGCTTGCGCCGAGAGGAGGCGGCGCAGGCGCCTGCGTGCGAGGCGCTCATCATCGACGATCAGGGTGCGGATGGTGTCCGTGTTCTGACCAAGCGGCGTTTGACGAATGGGGACTTGCCGGTTAACGGTGGATTGCCGTTGCTCCGGTGCCGGGATGCCCGCGGATGTAGTTGTAGGATTCACGGTTCGGATTTTAGACGGAACGGAATTTGAATTGTCACCTCAAATCCGCCACTCGCGACATTCGTGAGCGCGAACAGATGCTTTCCGTTATATAGACGTTCCAAGCGCTCTCTGGTGTTGGAAAGTCCGACGCCCTGGCGCAACGGCTTAACGACCGGATCAAAGCCCGGCCCATTATCGAACACTT
Organism: Bryobacteraceae bacterium; assembly: GCA_039930685.1. Classification (GTDB taxonomy): domain Bacteria; phylum Acidobacteriota; class Terriglobia; order Bryobacterales; family Bryobacteraceae; genus JBBQWZ01. Next base: position 8,220 of record JBDTTK010000094.1, read on the forward strand.
GCATCGACAGAAGGCCGTCGGCACGCTGGGCCGCGATTCGCAGCACACCTGCCTCGCGGCGGCGGCCCAGTCCATGTTTTAGGGCGTTCTCAACTAACGGCTGAAGAATCAGGTTCGGGACGCGCGCGTCGAGCGTGTTGCGGTCGAGGTTGAACTCGACTTGCAGCCTGTCCTCAAAGCGCATTTTTTCGATTTCGAGATAGCGAGCCAGGAAATCCATCTCTTCGCGGAGCGTTACTTCCGGTACGCCGGCGTGGTCAATCGTCAAGCGTAGAAAGTCGCTCAGCTTAACGATCATTCGTTCCGCGGCGAAGGGATCCTCATGGACGAGCTCGCTAATGGCATGCAGGGTATTAAAGAGGAAGTGCGGATGGAGCTGCATCTTGAGCGCCTGCAACTGCGCTCGCGCCAGTTGCGCTTCCAGTTGCACAGTGCGAAGGCGGCTCTGCTCCAGGCGGACGTAGTAATCCACCATGTGGAAGCACAACAGCACGAGAAAGTAGTTCATCATCCCGAAATCGAGGCTGGAGACGACGCCGCGCGTGGTGAGTGACGTCGATTGCCAGTCGGTATACAGGCGAGGGGCGATGAGAAGGATCCAAGCCGCCTTGGTAACCAAGCCCAGGATCAGAGAGAAAGCAAGATGCAACGGGAAATGGGCCAGCCACCGGCGGCCTGTGAGCGGAAAGCGCTCCGCCATCATCAATATAGGCCCCGTTACGGCGAACCAGAGATACGCGTAGGCGACTTCGCTGGTCAGCGAAGAACCCCACGACATGTAGCCCTTTGGGAAAAGGAAGGAACGGTAATGGACGAAAGCGGCGATCACGACGCCATAGATCGTCCAGAGGCCGAGAATGAACCCGTAGCGGCGAAGCCGGCTGCTCATTTACAAAAGAACCTTGCGCCTTTCCCCCTGATACAACCCTTTTCAGCAGGCTAGCACGGCGTTTGGCCGGAAGTGGGGCGGAATTGGCAGAACCTATTTAAGATGTGGCCAGTACCTGGGAACACGGGGTGAATGCCGGCGACCAATCCCCTTTTCGCACACTGCCCGAAAATCAGGCTCCGGTTCAAGGTCGTCCGCTCACCGCTTGTGGCGGTCCGCTTGCCGACAAGCGGTTCGCTCTCCCATTTCCTATCCAACTTGCGAAAAATAGTACCGATTTGCAGTTGTGCCATATACACTTTCGGGGCAACTGCCGATTGAGCAGCAGGCCCAAATTATGTCTGTTCCCACGCACTTACCCAAAAAGTCCGCCTTCGGGGCGGCTGCCAGATTGCTCGTCATCTCTTTTCTTTTGTGTGAATTGGGCTCATTGGGATGGATCGTTCTCGGCCAAACCGAGGGTGCTACCTCGGCGTCGAAGGCAAAAAAGGCCGTCAAACCGCCTCCGGGGACCCCGCTTCCGCCGAGAGTGACGCCGGTGAAGACTGCCGCGAAGCCTGGTACTCCCAAGCCGGCCGCTCCGCCCACGCCGGCACCTGAAAAGGCAGCGCCCGTCTCGGCTTCCATTCCGGAGCGATCGCTTGCGCCCGCCCCGGAAAAGCCGGCCCCTGCTCC
>JBDTTK010000095.1:0-9759 GCA_039930685.1 Bryobacteraceae bacterium
ACCAAAGTTCGCGCCGACCTCGCCAAAGCCGGCGTGAAGCTCCCCGAATCCGCTGGCTCCGGCGGCGGACGCGGCGCGATGCCGTTTTCCGGCGGCATGCCCATGGGCTTCGGCGGCGGGTCGAAGTTTTCCGAAAAAGACATGGCTGAGGCGAAATTGCCGCTTCCGCCGGAACAGGATTCCCAACTTGACGTCCTGCTCCGCCCCGGACTGCTCGCCGACGTCGAGATTATCGTCGAAGAGATGAAAAACGCCCTGCACCTTCCCATGCAGGCCATCTTCGAGAAAGATGGCAAGCCGGTGGTCTACGTCAAAAAAGGCAATAGCTTTGAGCCGCGCTTCATTCAGCCCTTGAAACGCAGTGAATCCACCATGATCATTTCGAGCGGCGTCACCGCCGGCGAAATCGTCTCGCTCTCCGATCCCACCGGGGCGAAAAAGGAAAAGAAGGAAAAGAAAGAAAAAGGCGGCGGCGCGATGGGCGCGCTCGGACAAGGGGGCGCGAAGTAAAATGGGGAACTTCTTCTCCGGCCTGTTGCCCGAACTGTACATGGGGCTCTCGAGCCTCCTCGTACACAAACTGCGTAGCCTTCTCACCATGCTCGGCATGATCTTCGGCGTCGGCGCCGTAGTCGCGATGCTCGCTATCACCGCCGGTGCGCAGAAGGAGATGATGAGCTACATCGATCTCCTGGGCGTGAACAACATCATCATCGAGGCCAAGGAAGCCGTCGACCGCAACGAATTGCAAGAACGCCGCGCCATCTCGCCCGGACTTTCCTTCCGCGACTACCGCGCCATCGCCGAAAATGTCCAGGGCATCGAAGCCTCCACCCCCCGCAAGCGCTTCAAGCCTCTCAAGGTCCTTCCAAAGCCCACCGCCGAAATGCCCCTGCTGATTGGCGTCGAACCGCAATTCCTCTCCATCAACAGCCTGCGCATGGTGGAAGGGCGGTTCTTCAACACCGACGACAACGAACATTCGGCCCCTATCTGCGTGCTGGGCGAGGCCGCCAAGGTCAATCTGCTCGGATATCAAGCCGCCGTCGGCAAGTTTGTGAAGGTCAACGATACCTGGCTTCAGGTGGTTGGCGTGCTCGCGCAGCAGGCGGCCGCCGATTCCGATGTCGAAGGCCTCGAAGTGTCGGACCGCAACAACATGGTCATCGCGCCTCTCAACACGGTCATGCGGCGGTTTGAGGACTCGAACAGCTATTTGAAGGACGAGATTGACGGCATTTACCTCAAAGTCGCCGGCGGAACCGATTCGGTCGAAGTAGCAGGCGTCGTGAACGCCATTCTCGCGACCACGCACAAAGACGCGGGCGACTTTAACGTCGTCGTCCCCGCCGGACTTCTCGAGCAGAAGCGCCGCACTAACTTTACATTCACCGTCGTCATGATTTGCATCGCCGGCATCTCGCTGCTCGTCGGCGGCATCGGAATCATGAACATCATGTTGGCCACCGTGCTCGAGCGTACGCGCGAGATCGGCATCCGCCGCGCCATCGGCGCCCGCCAGGCCGACATCATCCGGCAGTTCCTCACGGAGGCCGTATTAATTTCCATTGTCGGAGGCCTGATTGGAATCGCCTTCGGCTTCACGCTGGCGCGGATCATCGCCGCGGCGGCCGGTTGGTCGACAGTCGTTACCGGCAGCAGTATTGCCGTTGCGTTCGGAGTTTCGGTTGGAATCGGCCTGCTGTTCGGAATCTATCCCGCCATGCAGGCCGCTAAGCTGGATCCGATCGAAGCCATTCGTTACGAGTAAGTTCCGTGAGCGGTTGGAGTGCGGCCCAGCTCGTCGCCGCTACCGCGCGTGCAATTCCGGCTAGGTGTTCTGCGCCTGGCCGAACCAAATTTTTGAGTATCGGACTGATGCGAACATTTCTTTTATCGCTTGCCCTCGCCGGCGCGCTGCTCGCGCAAGACGTCAGCAACACACCTCCGGCCAAAGCCTCTTACGCCGCTCCGGCCAACACGCCGAAGGCGGTCGATTACGACCCGTGGTTTCCGAAGCCGTCCTATTTCAGGAAGCGCTTCACGCCGATTCCCACCCGCGTCGAACTCCAACCACCCACGCGCCTCAGCGATTTCGTGGTGGAAGGCAAGCTCGAATTGTCTCTTCGTTCCGCGCTCGATCTCGCGCTGGCGAACAATCCCGATATCAGCATTCAGGTGCTCGCCATCGAGATCCCCAAGGATTCGATCCTCCGTGCGTATTCGGTCTTTGATCCGTTGGCGATCGCCAGCTTCAACCCCACGCGCACACAGACGCCTACCTCCGACTCGCTCGCCGGCGCCGCCGTCCTTAGCAGCTTGTCGCAGCCGCTCAACCTGCAATACTCTCAGCTCCTTTCCACAGGCACGCAGTTGAACGTCAACTACAACGGGCTCAAGACGTCGAACAACAACTCCTTCCAGTTTTTCAATCCGACGATCACGTCGCGTTTCAATGTGAACCTGTCCCAGCCGCTCCTCAAGAACCGCGGAAGTTACATCGCCAAGCTGCCCGTCACCATCGCGCGGAGCCGGCTCCGCCAGGCGCAATTCCCGATGGAGGACAGCGTTATGCAACTCATCGCCGTGGCCGAGAATGCATACTGGAACGTCATCGGCGCGCGCGAAAACCTGCGTGTTTCCGAAGAAACCCTCAAACTCGCCAACGAAGCCCTGAAGCGCGCGCAGCGTGAACTCGAGTTGGGCGCAAGCTCGCCCCTCGACATCTTCCAGCCGCAGGCCAACTATGCGAACGCCGAGATATCCTTGACGCAAGCGCGCTTTAGCCTTGCCCAGACCGAGGACGCGCTCCGACGCCAGATCGGCGCGGATCGCGATCCGCAAGTGCGGATGCTGCCGATGTCGCTCACCGAGTCGGTGTCTCCGCCCGTCTCGCTCGCCGACATGGATCGCGAGGCGCTCGTCGCGAAAGCGCTGTCACGCCGCTCCGACTTGAAGGCATCCAGCCAGAGCCTCGATATCGATGAGCTGAATCTGAAGCTCACAACCAATAATCTGCGCCCCGATGTCAGCCTGACCGCGAACTACGGCACCTACGGCCGCGGCGGAAACCAACTGACCTCCGGGGGAGTGCTTCCCGGTGGAATCGCCGACGCGTTGAACCAGACCTTTGCTTTTACCTACCCGAGTTACGGAGTGGGCATCACGCTGCGCATTCCAGTGCGCGACCGCAACGCGGCCGCCAACTACGCGGACGCCGTGGTGCAGCGCCGCCTCGACCAGCTTGCGATCCAATCCGCGCAGTCGAATATCCGGCTACAAGTGCTCACCGCCATCAATCAGATCGAAAACAGTAAGGCCAGCGTGGAGCTCGCCAAAGTCGCCCGCGACCTCGCCCAGAAGCGCCTCGACGCGGAACAGAAGAAGTACGAACTCGGCACCACCACAATCTTCTTCGTGATCTCGGCGCAAGGCGATCTCGCAAACGCCGAAGCAGCCCTGGTCCGCGAGGCCGTCAACTACCGCCGCAACCAGTTGACACTCCTGCAACGCTCCGGAACCCTGCTCGATGAGCGCGGCATCACTCTAAACTGACGGTGCATAACTCCGAGGAGCGACATCAGGTCGCGCTCTATCGATTCAAGACATTCTCAGGTCAAGGATAGACCCCGCCCGCGTGAGCGACGGGCCGTTCACTTGCGACCCAGACGATCGCATCTCGACGCAACGCGGTGAAGGAACCTTTACATTCGCCAGCTGGATTCGCGATATCGTTAGGGCAGGATGAAGTGGATCCTAGTAGCAGTTCCGCTGCTCGCGTTCGCTGGCGAGCCGGAGGCCATGATCATCGAGGCGCGCATTCAGGCGCGCCATATGCCGTACGCAACGATCATCGATCCCGTCTACACCCAGCGCGATTCGAACGACATCGCCGGCTACTCCCGCTGCGGCGACTCCGCCCTTTGGACCGGCCACTACATCGCCGCCGAAGCCTTTCGCTATGGCGCGACCCAATCGCCCGAAGCCGTCCAGAACATCATGAACGCGCTGCAAGGCGTCCGCACGCTGATCGACGTGACCGGCACGGACGTCCTCGCGCGCTGCGCCTTCCCCGAGGACTCGCCCTACGCCAACTGGATCATGTCCGAAGAGCGCGACAACGGCGTTCATACCGGGCTCTTCGACGGCCGAAAATACATCTGGATCGGCAACACGTCGCGCGATCAATATCTCGGACTCTTCTTCGGCCTCACGGCGGCCTGGAATCTGGTGGACGATCAGCGCCTGCACGACGCCGTCGCATGGCTGACTACGCGCCTGCTCGATCGCGTCCAGCGCGACAACTGGTTCATCCGCATGCCAAACGGCAGCTTCTCCACCACCTTCATTGGACGCGTTGACCAGCAACTCGCCCTGTTAAAGCTCGGCCGCCGCGTCAACGGCAAGTTTGCTAACACCTACAAGTCGCTCAGTCTCTTCTCCGCTCCCGGAGCCATCGGCCCCATCGCCATCGAGGTCAACGATCCGTACAGTAGCTACTTCAAGTTCAACCTCGACCACATCACTCTGTGGTGCCTACTAAGCAGCGGCGACTCGTCGTATGTGCGGGCGTCGTACCAGAAGGCGTTCGACATCCTTCGAAACACCACCGACGATCATCAGAATGCCTTCTTCAATCTGATCGACCGCGGTATCAACGGACCCGACAACCCCAAGCGCGACGCCGACACGCGCGACTTCCTGAATCTGTGGCTGCTGCGTCCGGAGCGCGACCCGTACGTCGATCGCACCGGCGAGTTCGCCTCCTGCGATGACCACGCATGCCAGCCGCTTCCCGTCGATAAGCGCGTCACCACCGACTTCATCTGGCAGCGCAGCCCGTTCCAACTCGCGGGCGGAGCCCTCGGAACCATCGAAGGCGCAGGCATCGACTACCTGCTGCCCTACTGGATGGCCCGTTACTACAACGTCGCCGTCGACTGAATCGCGCCTTCGGACTCTGATAGCATCTGACGACGATGCCGCCCCTCCTGCTCGTTTCCATCCTCGCGAGCACTGCCTATTTCTTCAGCATTCCGTGGCACCCGTTTCCGGGCGTCGTGGTCCTCAAAGGACTCGCCGTCGCGCCGCTCGCGGTCCTGGCTTGGCGCAACGCGGAGCCCCTTCTCGGAACCGCCCTCGCGTTCTCGAGCTTCGGCGACGTGCTGCTGGAGATCTCGCCGGACATGTTCACCTTCGGACTCGCGGCCTTCCTTTGCTCGCACCTCGTCTATACGACGATGTTCCTCCGCAAGCGTACGCAGCCTGTTGAAGCTACGCAGATCGGCATGATGCTCGCGGCCGCGGTGTTCAGCGTATCGTTCGCCGTCTGGCTCACTCCGCATCTCGGCAAACTCGGGGCGCCGGTCTGGGCGTATATGGCGGCCATCACCGCCATGGTGCTGTCGAGCATTGCCTCGCGGATCCGCCCGACGTGGGTCGTCGCCGGAGCGCTGTTGTTCCTCGCATCGGACTCCATCCTTGCCGCCAACAAGTTCGTCGGACCGGTTCCGCTGCGCGGTTGGCTGGTGTGGTCGACCTACGCGCTCGCGCAATACGGACTCTGCCTCGGCGTGCTGTCAGCGGGGGCCTCCGGCGCGCCAAGGAAGGCGACGGCAGCGGCGTCCTAACGCAGTCGCTGCGCCGTGCTACGATCCCACTTGCGCCGTCTCGTCCTGCTGTTGGCTCTCGTCACCATCGCCTGCGCGCCGCCGCCGCAGGCGCCTGCTTCCGTCCGTTTCGAAACACGTGTATTTGAAAAGGCGATGCCGGGCTGTAGTGAAGACGGCAAGCCCGATTGCGCCACGGTGCGCCTCGAATACCCCGACTTCACGTCAGCTCCGAGCGAGGCGCTCCGCAAGAGATGGAACGCCGCCATCGAGGACGCGCTGGTGGCGCCCTTCGCGGAAGACATGGGCAAGGCGGAGTCTCCCGAGCAGTTGGCGAGGCTGTTCTTCGAGGCCTTCGACGCCGGGCACGGCGCGTCATGGTTCCTCCGCCGGTCCTACACGGTCGAGATCGCGACCCCCACGAAATTCGTGGTCACCGGACTCGAAGAGGTCTACACCGGGCAGGGCGAGCCGCGCCACACGCGCAGCCGCCTTGAACTGAACCCCAACTGAGAACATTCCCGGCGGGCGGCCACTACCTCTTGAGAGAGCCGACCTCATGGAGTCCGCCGGTCAGCGCGCGTCTAACCTACTCCACGAATTGGAGGAAGAACTCGCGGCCAAAGACCGCGAGATCGCCAGCCTGAAGGCGCAACTCACCGAACGGGCATCGCCGGTTCCGCCCGGACTGACTGAACTCCTCGATGCGCAACAGGCCCAACTCGAGCGCTCGCGCAGACTACTGTACGCCATCGAGAACTTCTCCGCGCAGCCGCCCGTTTCCGGTAACACCCCGGACGAAGAAGTCCTGCAGTTGCGGGCGCAGTTGCGCGACGAACGGGTAGCGCACGAGGAACAGGTCGGACGGCTGATCGGCGAATTGGAGACGGCGCGCGAGTGCGCCAGTTCTCTCGAAGGCGCTCTGCTCGAACTACGGGGCGCGCTGCAGCGCATTGAAGCCAAGTTCAATCTGTACGCCGCGGCCGTCCTCAAGCTGAGCGAAGTGCCGGAGCCGAAGCGCCCCAAGCTGCTGAGCCCGTCGAAGCAACTGCCTGGGAAGAAGGTCAATGGGTTCTCCATTCGCTAATCTCCGTCCGCTCGCCGACAGCCTCGCGGCCGAGTCAGCAAAGCTCGAGGCCGCGCTCGACGAGCACATCGGAAAGCTGGGCGGACGGAAGAACGCCGCCGCGCCCGAGCGCCCAACGCCGATGATGCGGCTGCGCAAAGCGACTGTCCTCCTGTTCTGGATCGCGCTGGTGCTTGGAGCGCTGATGGCGTTCGCCTTCGGGTTCCTGGCGGGCTTTCACTAGGCTGCCCGATCGGGTAGCCTGAGCAGGTGCGCCTGATCGTTTGTTTCGCGCTGCTCGGCGGAGCCGTTTGCTACGCCCAATCCGACGCCATCACCGCGCGCGCGATCACACGCTGGACCAAGTGCGCGGAATCCGGTTCGGCGGATTGCCAATATCATCTCGGCATCGCGTACATCGAAGCCAAACCCCCGAATCCGCTCGCGGGCATTCAGTGGCTTTCCAAAGCCGCGGGCCAGGGCGAGGGCGATGCGCAAAACCGGCTCGGACGTCTTTACTATCGCGGGCAATTCGTGACTCGCGACTACGCGCGCACCCGCAAGTATTGGATCGCGGCCGCGCACAACGGCATCGCGGCCGGTCAGGCCAACATGGGGCTCCTCTACTGGAAGGGCTATGGCCTGCCTATCGATCTGGAAGAAGCGTTCGCATGGTCGGAACTATCGGCCGTTCGCCTCAAGAGTGGAGCGGTTCAGCGCGACCAGATTCTCGCCGCGCTGTCGCCCGAACAGTGGGCGCGCGCACGCGATCGCGCCACCGTTCTCGCGAAGGAATGCCGTCCGGCTACGACTTTCTGGAAGAGTGTGTTCAATTGGCTCGATACAGTAGGGCCGGTGTTCGAGGGCCTGATGCTCGTGGGGATGCTGGTCCTGCTGGTTTGGAGCGTCGTCAAGAATCAGGTGACCGCCCTGCGGAAGAGGTTCCGGAGAACGACGTAACAATGCGCTACCCGTCCACAACACTCCGCCCGTGCCTGTGCCTGATGGCATGGAGCATCGCCGCGATCGCCGCCGGACCCGCCGACGAGGGTCTCGCCTTCTACCAGGCGAAGGATTACCCCAACGCCTTTCGGGTCTGGAATGCGTGCGCACAGAAAGGCGACGGCGCCTGCCAGTATCAGCTCGGACTGCTTTACAACTGGGGAAGGGGCGTTCCCCACGACGCGAACGTCGCGCGCAAATGGTTTGAAAGCGCCGCCGCGCAGCGTCACGCGTATTCGATGTACCAACTCGGCCTCTTCTACCGCAACGGCGACGGCGTTCCGAAGGACGAGGCCCGCGCGCTGAAATTTTTCGAGGACGGCATCGCAATCGGCTGCGACATCTGCATGGAGCAGGCGGGCTACCAGTATTGGAAAGGCATCGGGACGGCGCCAAATCCGGAGCGCGCCTTCGTGCTCTTGTATCTCGCCGCGCCGCGAAGCTCGTATGCCAAGGACACGCTCGATAAAGTCGCGGCGACGATGCAGCCGGAGGAGTTCGAGAAGGCGCGGGCAGCCGCAGTCGCCGCGCAGCGCGGAAAGCAACCGAGCTTCTGGACTACGTGGCCCGCGTACCTGATCTATGGCATCGTGGGACTCGTGCTGATTTCCCAGATCGCCCGCCTCGTGCGAACCGCGCGCCGCTAGGCTTCCCGCAATTCATCGCGGACCAGCGTGCCGAACACCGTCGGCTTCCACGCCGTCGCAGCTTCGATCAAGTGAGGCCGGTCGCGCCAACTCCACGAAGTCCAGCCGATACCGAGCGCGCGCAGGTAACCCGCCAGCTTGACGCCCCAATCGAGATCCGCCTCGTCTCCGCCCCACTCACCGGCAAACACGGGGTGCGCCCGCGCGAACGAGCCGAACGCCGACGGCCAAGGCGGTCCGCCGTGATCGGTCGATCCCGGATAGACGTGCGTCGAATACACGATGTTGTCGAGATCGAGTTCCATGCCGCGCAGATCGTACGCCCATCGCGTTCCGCCGACGAAGATCAAGGAATCCGGATGCGGTTCGCGGATGCGCGAAATCAGGTACCGCGCCCAGGCCTTCCAGGTCGACGCCGATACTCTGCGCACCCCGAGCGCAACCGTTTCGCCGTCCTCGCGAACCGCGAGCAGCGGCTGATCGTCGTCCACTAGGGGATCGTGCGGTTCGTTGAAGAGGTCGAAGAGAACCGCGGGTTCATCCCGGTACCGCAACGCGAGCGTTTCCCACAGCAATCCGGTGTCGCCATTCGGCAACGGAGCAACGCGATTCACTTCGCCCGCGCTGAGCGTTCCATACTCGAGGTCCGCGCTGAGCCACTGGAGATCCAGCAGGGTGTAGCAGCCGAGCGACGCCAGCCATTCGACCATTTGGTCGATCGCGCTGAGATAGTCCTCGGCGGAATTCGGCCAGCGGCCGTTAAGCGCCCAGTCCTGATTGAACGGCAGCCGAACGATGTTGGCTCGCCATTCGCGAACCATCTCCTCACACTCGCTCAATGAACAGCCTGCCGCGGCGAGAAAGCCGTCGCCGCCCGGTTCGGAATACTCGAGTCCGGAGCGGTTCATGCCTCGCAGCAAGATTGGTGCGCCGCTCGCCGCATCGACGATCCTGTTTCCCTCGGTGGCAAGCGGCCGCAAGGCGTGAGAGAGTCTGGTTTCGGGCTGCAAGGTTCGAGCATAGCGCGGCCGTGCGAGCCTCCGGACCCGCAAGGAAAGTGGCACCATCCACTTGGCATCAAATGGCACATTCACTGGACCGCCATCCACGACGATTCACCAAGCGTTCTCCTCCATCGGCCACAAAACAAGCAAAATCGAGATCGGACCAGTGCGATGCTAGGCGCATGATCCGCACGCTGTTACTCCTGACCGCTGCCGCCGCGAGCCTATGTGCTCAAGCTGCGACGAGCATTGCAGAACTAAAGCAGCTCACCGAGAAGGAACCGCAGAACGGCGCCGCCTGGTTCCGGCTGGGCGATGCGTTGCTTGCGGCGGGGCAGTTTGAGGACGCGGTACCCGCCTTCCAGCAGGCCCGTCAGAAAGGCTTTCAGCCGCCGGTTACCTCGGTCCGGATTCTCCGGGCGTTCGTCCTG
>JBDTTK010000096.1:0-9747 GCA_039930685.1 Bryobacteraceae bacterium
CCTCACGGATCACGCCGCCCGTTACCACGCTTGTGTCGAGCGCCATCCGGCCACCCAGTTCACGGACGATGCTCTTCAGTACACTCGGATCCTGCTTCAGCGTGTCCGGATCGTACGTCGTCATCACACACCGCCCGCGCAGCTGCGCCGGATGCACGACGATCTCGCCGATCCTGAGATCGTGGCCCGGCCACTCGCGTTCCGCCAAGCCCTCGACGCCGCCAACAACAATATTGGGGCGAAGTCGCCGCCCGTCGATCTTCATGTGCGCGATCGCGCCGTCGGTCGCCACCAGCAGCGGAAGCACGTCGAAGCGCTCGTCGCCCTCGTAGTACGTCAGCTCCGCATCGCGCCCGACGGCTTCGCGGACCAACGCGGCGGCCTCATCGGAATCCCACGGATGCCCCGAGATCAGCGCCTTGCCTTCAGCGTTCAGTGTGCCCTTCAGACCCAGCAGCTTCGGATGTGTGCGCGACGTGATCACGCGCCCATTTGAGCCGACCACCAGTACCTTGCGGTCATCCGCGAACCCAAACTGGTCCACTTTGATCTCCCGCACCCGCTCACCCGCCATCGACTTCGCCGGATACCGCCACAACTCCTTGACGTACATTGCCACCCTCCTTACCGGATTCGCCGTTCACTCTCTGCGATCGGCGCGTCGTTGATGCTCGCCAGGCGGCGCTGCATCAATCCGTCCTCGTTGAACTCCCACAATTCATTCCCGTATGAGCGGTACCACTGTCCGCTGTCATCATGCCATTCATACTCAAACGTCACGGCCATGCGATTCTCCCGGAAGCCCCACAGCGTCTTCTTCAGCCGGTAATCCAGTTCCTTCGCCCACTTCCGCCGCAGCAGTTCTACGATGGCGGCGCGCCCCCGGACGAACTCTGTTCGATTGCGCCATTCCGAATCCGGCGCGTAGGCGAGCGCGACGCGTTCCGGGTCGCGCGTGTTCCAAAGGTTCTCGGCCGCCTGAACTTTCGCCAATGCGCTCTCTTCGGTAAACGGTGGCTTGATCGGTGGTGATGTTGCGTTGGTCGATGTCATCTCGTTCCTCTCTGTTCACTAACGGCGTTAAGTAACGGCGGACCGGGTTCTTCCCCCGGCCCGCCCGTTTCGGCGCTGACTGAATTACCGATTCGCTTTGGGCGCGACTCTCTCCGCGTAGAAGCGGTGCATGTTCTCTGAAATATAGGCAAGCGAATCCTCGACCGCGAAGTGTCCGGCCTGTAGCCGATGCATTTCCGCCTTCGGAAGGTCCTTCAGGTAGGCCTCGCCGCCCTCCCTCGTGAAGAAAACATCGTCCTGCCCCCAGAAAATGATCGTTTTCGGCTGTTGTTTCCGGAGGAACTCCTGCCATTGCGGGTACAGAGCGACATTCAACCGGTAGTCGTAGAACAGATCCAGTTGCACTCGCCGCGCATTCGGACGCTGCATAAGTGAGGAATCCATCTCCCAGTTGTCCGGGCTGATTAACTTTGGATCCTGAGCGCCGAACAGGTAAATCCCTTTGATCGCATCCCGCTCGAGGAAAGCGGCCAGCGGCCTCTCAGTTTCCGGACTGCGATCCTTCCACAAGGCCCCGCGAAACCCATCCCATGCCTTCGTGAATCCGACCTCGTAGGCGTTTGTGTTCTGGATAATGAGCCAATCGAGAGCCGCCGGCTTCCGGCCGACGATTCTGAACCCAACCGGCCCGCCGTAATCCTGAACAAACAGACCGTAGTGGTCGAAGCCCTTCACCTTGAGGAGCGCCTCAACGACTTCGGAGATTTTGTCGAAGCTGTACGCGTACGTCGCCGGATCCGGCATGTCGCTATTGCCGAAGCCGGGATAGTCCGGCGCGATCACGTGAAAGCGGTCCATCAACGCCGGGATCAAGTCGCGGTATTGGTGCGATGACGCCGGGAATCCGTGCAGCAGCACAAGTTTCGGGTTAGCAGGATTGCCAGCCTCCCGATAGGCGATATTCAAACCATCGATCTTGACGGTTTGATAAGTCACCACCGCCGGTCTGGTTCCGTTCGTTGTCGCGGCTGGAAGGGACACGCTCAGCGCCATTCCCAGCAATAAGCTTTGCATCTGTCGGTTCATCATGGTGTAAGTCCTTTGAAGGGATTGGCTTTCTTTAGCGTTCCGTGGGTTAGGCAGCCGTCTGGCTCAGCACCGTGGAAACCCGCGGGAAATCTACTACTGTCTGTGCCACGTGATTGAAGTAGTTCGTTAGAATGTTTAATGCAACATTCGCGACGATCTCGGTGATCTCCGCGTCGTTGTAACCGGCCGCACGAACCGCTGCAAGATCCACGTCCGTCACCTCACCGCGTTGGACAACAATCTTCTGCGCGAACTGCAGACCGCCTTCACGCTTGGGGTCCGCTGAATGTGATTGGCGGCTCCGCTCGATCTCATCCTTCGGCAGCCCAACCATCTTGCCGATTGCCGAATGCGCCGACAGGCAGTACTCGCACGAGTTCGCCTGTGCGACGGCGATTGCCAACTGCTCGCGGAACTTGGCGTCCAAAACGCCAGTCGCCAAAGCGGCATTGAGGTTAAGATAGCCTTCGAGCGCCGCCGGAGCGTTCGCCAGCGTCTTCATCAGATTCGGAGTCATGCCGAGCTTCGCCTGCACGGCTGTCAGTAGGTCTTTCGCCTTGCCAGTGGCTTCGGCGGGGTTGATTGCTTGAATGCGGGACATTTGTTTTCTCTTCCTTTTGCTTTGCTGCTTCTGCTGCCATCCGGCAGTTCAGTTACGCCTACCTGAAATGCAGTCCGGGGACCAAAGCAACATACCTCGCAAATAGCTGAAATCATTGATCGTATGAGCAGGATCCACATCATGAGAAATCACGAATCATGAAAATCCATGATTCATCCGTGACATTTCACGCGTACAATGAGGCTGGATGGATCTTGCCCGGCTACCGTCGATTCTCGTCGCACTCGCGGAACAGCGTTCGCTCGACGACGTTCTCACCACCATCATCGGCGCCGTAGCGAGCCAGCCGAATGTGGCATTGGCTAGATTGTGGCTCCTGGATACGGACCATACCTGCCCGCACTGTGCGGCGAATCCGGCGTCCGCGGAACCGGCGCTACACCTCCGCGCCAGCGCCGGGCTTCCGATCGACACCGGCGCCGACTGGTCGCGCACCAATGGCAGCTTTCACCGTGTTCCTCTGAACGACGGCCTAAAGATAGGCCACATCGGAAAGTCCGGCGAAGCTATTCGCATCAACCACCTCGCGGGGGACCGCCAGTGGATCCGCCATCCCGCTTGGGCCGAACGCGAGCAGTTGATCGGCTTCGCCGGGCGACCACTCATCTTCCGCGGCGAGATACTTGGCGTCCTCGCTGTCTTCCGGCGTGTGGAGCCCGACGACACCTGCTGGCGATGGATCGCGACGCTCGCCGACGCCGCCGCCGTCGCCGTCGCCAAGGCCGGCGCCTTCGAGGAAGCTGAATCCCTCCGCCGCGAACTCGAAATGGAACGCGACTATCTGCGCGAAGAGGTGGAGGAGGCCGGCGCCTTCGGCGACATCCTTGGGCGCAGCCTGTCGCTCGAACGGGCGCTGCGCCAGGTCGAACTCGTCGCAGCGACCGACGCCAACGTCCTCGTCCTCGGCGAGAGCGGGTCAGGCAAAGAATTGATCGCGCGCGCCATCCACCAGAAGAGCCCGCGCGCCAGGAAGCCGCTCGTCAAAGTGAATTGCGGTTCCATCCCACGCGAGCTCTTTGAGAGCGAGTTTTTCGGACACGTCCGCGGAGCGTTCACGGGCGCCGTCAAGGATCGCGTCGGCCGGTTTCAACTCGCCGACGGCGGCACCCTATTCCTCGACGAGGTCGGCGAGATTCCCCTTGAGTTGCAATCCAAACTTCTCCGAGTACTCCAGGAAGGTGAATTTGAGCGCGTGGGCGAGGACTATACCCGGCGCGTGAATGTGCGCGTCATCGCCGCCACCAATCGCGACTTGCGAAAGGAAGTCGACGAGGGGCGCTTCCGGCTCGACCTCTTCTACCGCCTGGGGGTCTTCCCGATGGAAGTTCCGCCGCTCCGCGAACGGCGCGAAGACATCCCGGAACTCGCCGTGCATTTCGTCCGGCAGGCCTGCGCCCGATTCCACTTACCCGAACCGCGCTTACCGCAGCGCGAACTCCAGCGCGCCCAGCAATACTCGTGGCCCGGCAATGTCCGCGAACTCCAGAACGTCGTCGAACGCGCCGTGATCCTCGCACGCGGGGGCGCCGCCGTGTTCGAGTTGCCCGCCGAACGCGGCGCTCCAAGGACTGACACTCTGGCCGCCGAGCGTGTCCAGCGCCCGGCCGAGGAGCCGGTGGGCGCGCAGGAGCCTGCCGTGATTCCGGAGAAGCAATGGCGTGAACGAGAGCGAGCCAATCTAGTCGCGGCCCTCGAACAGGCGAACTACCGCGTCTCCGGCACGGGCGGCGCGGCGGAACTCCTGGGAATCAACGCCGCGACCTTCACGTCGCGAATGAAGGCGTTTAGCATCCCGCGCGGCCGTCCGAATCCGGTTTGACCTACTTTGGAAACTGCGATGCCTTGATACTCGGAATCAGCCTCAGCGCGTTCTTGTAGTAGATCTTCTTCAGCACCTCGTCGGACAGGCCGATGCCGTACATCTTCCAAAAGGCATGGCGCTTCCGGTAGTAGTCGAAGTACTCGTCATTGCTTTCGAGCACACGGAAGTAGCACTGGTATTCGATCGGATCGCGCGGCTCCCAGGCGTCTTTGCCGAAGAAGATGCGGTCCTGATACTTCGTGAAGAAGGCGTGTGCGGCGCGCGGCTGGCGTCCGATGTCGTAGAGCACGGCGCCGATCTCCGTGTTCATGTTCGGGATCTCGTCGAACAGCTTGCTCAACCGGCCCAAGTCGCTGCCGAGCCAACTCAAGTGCGCGCTGATGAACTGAGTCTTGGGGTGGCGCTTGAACATGTTCCACTGTTCCTGCATCAGCACTTCCCACGACGGATAGCGCTCCGGCGGACGGGCGCGCGAGGGGAACTGCTCGAGTTCGAGCCAGCGCTCGTTGTGCTTGTCGATCGGGAGGAAGAACGCCTGCGGCTCCGCAGTGTGGATCAGCACCGGCATCCCCAACTTGCCGCACATCTCGAATGCCGCGTCGAACCGCGGGTCGTCGGTGTGGACGCGCTCGCCCTTCGAGTCCTTCAAATCCATGCCGAAGTTCTTGAAGATCTTGAGGCCGCGGGCGCCGGCTTTGTAGTCGTCTTCGATCTGCTTGGCGACCTTCTGTGAGTAGCCCGGTTCATCGATACCGGCGAAGTCGAAGTTGGTGAAGATGACGAAGCGGTCCTTGTAGCGCGACTGGTAGATCTCGACGTTCTTCTTGAGGCGGTCGCCGAAGCCGCCGGACAGGTTGACCATCACTTGGAGGTTGATGCCGTCCATGTCCTTCACGAGCGCGTCGACATCCTCTTGCGTGCGCGCCTGCGGATGGTGGTGCACATCGACGAACGGGTACTTCGATTTGAGAACCGGGTGCTCGGGCACGACCAGCATCGACTTGGGGTCGTACTCCTCGAACGGCATCACCGTGGTCGGCTTGCGCGGTCCGCGCGGTCCGCCGCGCGGAGGAGCGCCCTGACCGGGTGCGGGAGGCGCTTGGGCGGTCATCCGGGAACTAGCGAACCATCCGGCGAGCGACACGAAGAGGAGGAGGGGAAGTAGGAATTTGGGTTTCATCGAGACGCCTGAACAGGTTGACTTTCGAGCATAGCAACGATCTGCTCGCGGGACTCCGCGGTGATGCGTCCGCGATCGCCCATGGGCAGACCCGCGGTGAGAATCGGTTCGCCAATCCGCAGGCGGACGGTACCGGTCGAGAAGACCTTGCCATGCATCGGGAGGATCCGGCGAAGGCCGACTAGCGCAATGGGCACCAGTGGAGCCTCGGACTTGATCGCGACATACGCCGCGCCGTCCTTGAACTCCTGCAGTTCGCCGTCTTCGGAGCGCCCGCCTTCCGGGAAGAAGAGCAGCGAGATCCGTTGATCGTGGACCTTCTCGGCGGCGAGCTTGAGTGTCCGCACTGCGGCTCGCGGGTCGTCGCGCGGCACCGGGATATGGCCCGCACTCTTCAAGTGCGTACCCATGAACGGGATCTTGAACAAATCCTCTTTGGCGAGGAAGCGGAACTGGACGGGGATCTGCGACAGTACGACCGGCGTGTCCATGTAGCTCAGGTGATTTGAGGTGAAGACGTAGGCTCCGTCGGGGCTGATCTTCTCAAGACCTTCGACGATGATCTTGACACCGGCCGCAAAGCAGAGAAACCGAGCCCACGAGCGCGCGACCTTGATCTGTTGCCTGCCCACTGAATCGAAGAGCGACACGACGAGGCTCACCGATCCGAACGCGATGGTGCTCAGAATAATGGCGGGGATGGTGACGAGGAATGAGCGCGCTGCGCGCATAAGCTTCCTATTGTACGAGTCCGGTGGCGGATTCGAGAAGAATGGCGCGTGCTTCGCCGACGACGAACAGCGAGCCGGTGATGAAGACGACGTCCGGATTGAGGTCTTTCGCCAAGTGGATGGCGGCGCGCAGGCCGGGTGCAACGCGGACTGGGCTGGCGGAGTGGGCGTCGGCGAGGCGCTGCGGGTCCACCGCGCGGGCGGATTGCGGAGCCGTCAAGACGATCTCCGCCGCGAGCGGGAACAGAGTGCCCGTGACCTCTTCGAGAGCCTTGTCGCGCATGGCTCCGTACACGAGGACGATACGCTTGCCGGAGTAGAAGCGCTCGATGTAGGCGGCGAGGGCCTGGGCGCCGGCGGGATTGTGGGCGCCGTCGAGATAGATGCCCGGGGCAATTCTCTCCAAGCGTCCGGGCCACTTGGCGTTGGCGATTCCATCCGGCGGGACGCCTAGCGAGTCGAGGGCGATGGCGGCGGCAAGGGCGTTCTCGACCTGATGCTCTCCTGCGAGGGGGCAGACCAGGCGGTGTCCGCCGGCCTCGAAAGAGCATCCCTCCGGCGCGAGGGCGAGATCCGAGACCGGCCAGTCAGAGGTTCGGCGAACGGGGCAACCAAGATCCGCCGCCACGTCGGTGAGCACACGATCGGCTTCCGGACGCTGGCGCGTAAACACCGCGGACACGCCGGCCTTGAGGATGCCGGCCTTCTCGGAGGCGATCTTCGCGATCGTCGAACCGAGCAAGGCTTCGTGGTCGTAGTCGATGGGGGTGATGACACAGATCGCGGGCGTGACGACGTTGGTGGCGTCCAGGCGTCCTCCGAGGCCCACCTCAAGGACGACGGTGTCGACGGCGGCGTCGCGGAACAGGACAAACGCCATGGCCGTGACGGTTTCAAAGTAGGAAGGATGCGTATCGATTGCATCCGCGGCGAGGAGTTCCTCGGCGGCCGCGTGGACAGTATCAAAGGCGCCGGCGAACTGTCCGGCCGAGACGTCGACGCCGTTGATGCGGATGCGCTCGGTAGGCTCGATGAGGTGGGGTGACGTGAACAGGCCGGTCGTCACGCCCGCGGCACGGAGGCCGGCCTCGATCATGGCGCATGTGGATCCCTTGCCGTTGGTACCGGCGACGTGAACGAACCGGCAGGCGCGTTCCGGATGACCGAGGGCCTGGAGGACGATCCCCATGCGCTCGAGGCCGAGTTTGGCCGTTTTCATCTCGTTGCCGAGCGCGTACAGATACCGGACGGAATCGGGATAACTCATCGAAGCTAAACAAGGGTTAGCAGATTCGGAGGACGCCGCGCGGAGGCCGGGAATGCAGTTCCGGGCGCAGCTTCAGATAATCGGTATGGCCGATATGCCTGACGGCGAAGTATCTATTTGCCTCTCTTCAAGAAGGACTGTAAGGTGGACAGGATTCCCGTTTAGGAGCTAATTGTGAACTTTAGAATTCTTTGGAGCATCGCCTTGATCAGCGTCAGTTCGGCTGTGCTTTCCGCGGCCGATCCGACGCTCGCGGTGGTGATACGAGGCGACGGCGTCGTCAACCTGTATCGCGCGAGAGGGATTGGTCTACAGGTGATCAAGTCGATTCCCGTCGGCAAACAGCCCACCGAACTGTGTCATGACGCGAAGTCAAAGAAGCTCTACGTTGGGCAGGGTGCAGAGAAGGGCGTGGCGGAAATCGACCTTGCAACGATGAGTATCACCGCCAACATGACGGACCCGGAGATCAAAAATCCCGACGGATGCACGTTGAGCCCCGATTCAAGCAAGCTCTACCTGGTCGACGCGAAGGCGGATACCGTATTCGTGTTCTCGACGAGCACCCACCAACTGATCACCAAGATTCCCGTCGGCAAAGAGCCTCGCCGGGCATTGTTCACATTGGACGGTAAGTCGATCCTGGTTTCGAACGCGCACTCCGACACACTGAGCGTGATCGACGCGGCGACAAACAAAGTGGTCCGCGAGGTCAAAACCGGCAAGGAGCCGCGCGACATGCTTTGGTCTTTAGACGGCAAGCTGCTGATCGTCGCGATGATCGTGGATGATTCGATCGCGTACTACCATGCGGATTCGCTGACGCTCGAGAGGCAAGTTGGAACGCAGCGGTCTCCGCAGCGCATCGCGTTGAGCCCGGATGGCCAACGACTGTTCTCACTGAGCCGCTTCGAGAATTCGATCAGCGTGGCGGACTTAAGTGAATCGGGCGAAAAACGGTATGTGGCCACCATTCCGGTGGGCAAAAACACGTTCAACATGGCGATGAGCACGAACGGGAAGACGCTATACACGTCCAACACGCAGTTGGACAATACGATCTCCATCGTCGACGTAAGCCTGATGAAGGTCGTCAACACGATTGCCGTCGGCAAGTTGTCGGGCTGCATGCTCTACATTCCTTGAGACCGCACAGGCGTAGATCAGCCGCGGCAGCGCCGGCGCACTCTTCGAAATCAGCGGCTTTTCAGGCGGCAAGGGCCTGGGGAGCCGCCTTCATTCAGAAATGCTTCGATCACGGTGTCGGCCTCCTCGGAGGTGGCTGCACTTTCGATTGCCTGCGCGACGAGGTCCAGGTTTTTGGCGGCCTCAGACGTCAGATTGCGAGGTTGGCGGGTGTCAACCGGACACGCCGGTTTCCCATTTTGCAAAACGAAGCCATTCTGGCCCGACTGCGAAGCTAACTGACTCTGGTTCTTCTGCTTGGCGCGGAGGCTTACCACGTTCGCGTAGGCCTGGATCGCGGCGTCGAGGAGCTTGCGGAGGCGCATTTCGTGCCGCGAAAGGATATCGAGGGAACGAATGACCTTGGAGGCGTCCGCCTCGGGGTCGGCGAAGAGGCGGGCTTCCAAAGAGGGGATCCGCTGGAGACGCCACTTAGTGTCCCTGATGGTGTCGACCAATTCCCGCTCGGTGGAGTTCTGGGGGTTGAACCGGCGAAGGTGATCGGCGGCAAATTCACTAAAGGCAAGCTCTTCGTGAGGCAGGAACGGGCTGAAGGCGGTAAGGCCGTGCTTGGTTGCGTTCCGGCTGGAGACGGCTTTGCCCTCTGAGGTGGAGGGTCCGGTGGAGGCCTGGGAGTTGGCGCGGTTGATGGCGCGGCGTTGTTGACGGGTCATTTATGCGCTCCTTTCTCGACTTCATTGTAGAAAAGGGCGCGAAGGAATCCGCGGGTGCACGTCGCCCAAGCGATTGAAGAATCAGGCGGATTAAGGCTTAGCGAGCGTTGTGATTCCCCCACGGCCCGGCTACGCCGTGCCACAACGAGGGATGAAAAACGAA
>JBDTTK010000097.1:0-9722 GCA_039930685.1 Bryobacteraceae bacterium
AGTCGAGCAGGCGGCTAGTCCGAGATCCGCGAATCGCTCAAGGGCCCGCTTTGGTTCTAGACTTTCGACCGGATAGGTTGCGGCTCAAACGGCGACTTCCTCGCGCGGCTCCGGCGACGGTGTCTTCCGCTTGCGCTTGAAGCTGCGAACAATCCACATGATGACCCCTGTGACGACCTGCGCGACGATCATGGCACTCGCGAGAGCCATGACGATGCGGCTGGGCCAGCCAAAGACTTCGCCCGTATGGATGGGGCGCATTAGGCGTATGATCTTCGCCGCCGTTTGCTCCTTCCGGCTGGTTTCCCGCGAGAGGACTTCGCCTGTGTACGGATGGATCGTGACCCGAGTCTGTCCAGAGATCGTGGTGTCACCCGGCAGGCGCATTGATACGCTGTAGATCCACGCCGTGGGAAAGGTCTTGCGCGCGGCTTCGATGACAGAGTCGAAGCTGATCATTTTCGCGCCACGTTGGAGTTCGACGCTGGGCGCCGCCTCCTCATCCACGACCTCCTGAGCGGGGAACATGGCGTAGATCCATTGGGCCGGCGCATCGAAGCTCATCACAATTCCGGTGACAGCGAGTGCGATCGCGAAAATCAACGTATACAAACCGGTGAGGTTGTGAAGATCAAAGTTGATGCGCTTCCATCCGGTCCGCATGTCGAGCTTCCATGCCATTCGCGGGAACCACACGAACATCCCGGTAATGCTGATGCCCAGCAGTATGACCGTCGTCCAGCCGACTATCTGACTTCCCAGTTTGTTCGGGACGGTCCGCGTGCCTTTGCCCATCGGCACTTTGACCGGCGGCATTAGAAGGCGCACATGAAGTTGCCGAAGCTGATAGGCGACCGAATCGTTGAACGGGCGGCTGCCAAGTACGCGGCCGGTGTATGGGTCCACGCTTACGCGCTTTCCAGTGCCTAACATCGTTTGCACCGCCAAGCCGTCGGAGGCTGGAAAGGCGACGTTCTGGACGCGCTCTTTTGGAAATGCCTGCCTCACGGATGCGACTAGTTGATCGACCGGGAGCCGCTGGCCGGCGGCCTTCACGTAGAAAAGACCGGGGTTCAGGAGGCGGTCGATCTCGTTCTCGAAAACCAGGAAGACGCCGCTACCGGCTACAACTACGATCAAAAGGGCTGCCGCCAGTCCGACCCACCGGTGCAGCCACAACAGAATCGTTCGAGTTCGTTGGAACATGATCGATGGCATCGTAACGTGGATTCCTGAGGCCGCAATCGAGCGTGGGACAGACGGTATCCGGACGGGGACGGAAGGACACATTTCCGGCCGCCGTGGAGCGCTAGTCGCCTAAGAGGACAGAGAGCTTTTTCCGGTATCGCCGGCTCGACGTCAGTTCGCTCCCGTTCGTCAGCCGGATTTGATATTCGCCGTTGAAGAGCGGTTCCATCTCGCGGATCCTGCTGACATTGACGATGGTCGAATGCCGGATGCGCAAGAACTGATCGGGATTCAGCTTCTGCTCGACATCACTCAGCGTCTCGCGAACCAGATGGACCTTCGGGCCCGCGTGGAGCTCGATGTAGTTGTCGGCAGCCTCGATCCAGTCGACATCCTCGACGTTGACGAGAGTAATACGGCTTCCGCTTTTGGCGACGAAACGCTTGCGATAACCCGCTTCCGCCCCAAGGTCGTCGAGCAACTTGCGAAGGGTATCCGCGCGGCCGGATTCGTGGCCTCGCATCAGACCGCGGATTCGCGTGAGAGCTTGGTCAACGCGTTCCTGGCGAATCGGCTTCAGCAAGTAGTCGACTGCCCGCGATTCGAAGGCTTGCAGCGCAAATTGGTCGAAGGCGGTGACGAAGATGACGGCGGGCATGCGGTCGGCGCCGATTTCCTCGATCACGCCAAAGCCGCCGAGATCGGGCATCTGGATATCCAGGAACACGAGGTCCGGCTGGTCCTGCTGGATGGCGGCGATCGCTTGTACTCCGCTGCCGCATTCCCCGATCACGTCGACGTCGGCGTGCGCACGCAGATGCTTCCGGACCCCGGTCCGCGCCAGAGGTTCGTCATCAACGATCAGTGTCCGGATGGAAGTCACGATTGATACGGAATCTCGATCAGAGTTTCAAGGCCTCCGCCCGGAGCGTTCTCCAGCGAAAAGCGATGATTGCTGCCGTAGACCAGTTCGAGCCGCGCGCGCGTGTTGCTTAGGCCAACGCCGCCGGGCCGCTGCGCTCCGGAGCCAGACGGCATACCCGGACCGTTGTCTCGGACAGTGATCGTCACATGTCCGTTATTCCGGGCCGTGCTGATCTCAATAAACCCAGGCGAAGAACGAGTCGCGATCCCGTGGCGAACGGCGTTCTCGACAAGGGGTTGAAGCAGTAGGCTCGGAATGCGAGCTTCGAGCGCGTTCGGGTCGCTTTCAAACCGCACCGTAAGGCGATCGCGAAAGCGGGTCTGCTCGATCTCGAGGTAATGTCGGATCAAGTCGAGTTCCTCGCGTAAGGACACTTCGGGGCTGCCCGTACGCTGCATCATGATCCTCAGGAGATCACTGAGATGAAGCAGCATCTGGTTCGCCGCCTTCGGATCCTCTTCGAGCAGGACCGAGATGCTGTTCAGAGTATTGAACAGGAAATGCGGCTGGAGCTGGGCCCGCAACGCCTGTAGCTCCGCGTTGGAGAGCTGCGCTTCCAGCCGGGTGGAGCGCTCGGCATGGTGCCACGCATACGCTGCGCAGATGATTGCCAGAAACGTAAGGAGGGATGGGATCGAATCGTAGATCAGGCCGTTCCAAACCTGAGTCGCCAGGCGGTCCATGGTAAATTCCCGATTATTGAAAAAGAAAAATACGATCGAATTCCTAATCGCGACGTTGCCCACCAGGTGGAGCATCAGCGTGGCAATACTCATAGCCAGCAGTGCAAACCAACGGGCGCGCTTTCGCACCAACCACAGTGCGAACGGAGCAAACGGAATCCAGAGATACCAGTTGATCATCTCGAAGAGGAACAACCTCGAGGCTCGCGCCATGGGGAGTCCGCGGGGCGCGATGAGAAACCATGTGCGGCAGAAGAAAATCACGCCGGCGAGGGTCGCCGCAAGCAGAACGACGAGCGCGAAATTCCGCGCCGACAGGCGTACTTGGGGGCCCAACATCTCCCCTATCTTAGCGGTCCGTGTCGAACCCTGCGCGCTTGGCGGGAGTACCGGCACCAGGGAATCCTGTTCCTGTTGAAGGAGCAGGTGTGAGCTACGGCCAAGGCTGCGGAGTCCTGAGAGGATCGGCGTGGATACCCGGGAAAGCCTGGACATTGCGATCAGTTCCTAGTTGCCAACCTCACCCGGAACATGGGCTTGCTTCGTTCGGTTTCATCCTGCTGGTAGACAGAGTCGCTTTTTGCAGCATCGTAGTCGCGCCATAGCCAGGACAAAGCCTCGGGAAGCGATGCCGCGGCGGACGAGAGGCTGTGCAGTCCGGGACCGAAGTGAAAATGGAAATCGTAGCCGGCCATCTTGAGGGAGTTCGCCATCTGGATATTCTGCAGCGGCCAACTGCCGTCCCTTACTTCCATATCCTCCGCGCCGTCATCCAGCCAGATACGAAGATTTTTACGAGGCTCCTTGCGGACCCGGAACGGGTATACATTCCCGCCATCAAGATTCTCCTTTGGATCGGCCTTGCCGTACTGCCAGCCAATCGCCGTATAGCTGCCAATATAGGACGCGATCCGGCTGAACTGGTTTTCCGGATTCCATGCGACATTAAATGCGCAGACCGCGCCTGAGGACATTCCCGCGATCGCTCGACTGTACGCGTCCTTCCGGAGTTTGTGCTTCTTCTCGACCTCGGGCAGAATTTCTTCCAGCAGGTACTTGGCGTAGGCGCCATCCATGGTGTCGTATTGAATGCTGCGCATTCGCTTTTCGCCGACCGTTCCGGCTGAGATCATGACGTGGATCATCGGCGGAAGTTTTCGCTGATGGATCAGGTTGTCGGTGACGACCGGCAGCCGCATCGGACCCATACGCGGCGAGACTGAGTAGCCGTCCTGCCAGACCATGACCGGCAGCGCAATCGCCGGATCGTAGTTGGGCGGCGTGTAGATCCAGTATTCGCTGACCATGCCAGGGTAGATCTTGCTGGTGTGAACGAGCTTTGGGGATACAGCGCCTTCTGGCACACCGGTTTGCGGATAGGAATCCGGTCCGTAGGCGGGAATGTCGGTTAAGCCCGTCTGCTTTCCGCCCACGCGGAAGAAGAAGAGATGCGGCTCCCCGGTCTTAATCTCAACGATCTGAAACCAGAGGTTCGATCCATGGACGCGACGCATTTTGCCCCGCGGTTCATCATCGACGATCAGCTGGGGCTGATTCGCTTCACTCTCGAGCGCCCAGAGAAAGGTGGCGCCGATGCCGGAGACAGCATGCCCTTTGCTGAGCGCTTCCGGCTTAAATGTCGCGCGCAGCGTATCGCGAAACTCAGCGGAGTTCGGCTGGGCGCGGGCCATTGCAATGAGCTCCGGCGCGGGAAGTTTCTCCGCACCGTGGAGGAATGGGGAGAAGCAGAGTACGGCCAGTGCGATCGACTTGAACAACATCCTATTTTCCTTTCGCGCCGCTGCGAAGAACCTCGACTGCCTTCAGCAATTGAGCGTCGCGGCCGGCGACGTTGTCTTCAGGAGAGTTATCCACAATGAAATCCGGAACGACTCCGTTGTTCTCGAGGCTTTGCCCGTTCAGTCCTTTCACTGAGCCATGACCCAGCAGGAGGCGCGTCCCGTCGCTGAGCACCGTTTCACCCGAAAGGAGCACGAACCCGGGCGTCGGAACGCCAACTACCGGGCCGAGCCCGAGTTGCCGAAAGCCAAGCGGGAACATTTCCGCATTGCTGCCGGAATTCTCGTTCTGGATGACGACCATCGAGCCGTAGAATCCGCGGTAGGGCCGCGGAAACACGACGCCGCGACGCGTGATCAGTTGCATGTAGGCCCGCTGATTGAGGATTTTGAGCAGTTCCATTTCGAGGTTTCCGCCACCGTTGAAGCGGACATCGAGAATGAGCCCCTTCTTAAATCGCGCCTCGTAGATGTCTTCTTCAAATTGAGCAAGGATGTCAGGAGCCATTACTCGCAAATGGATATAGGCGAATTCGCCGTTCGAGGCCTTGTCGACCTGCGCGCGCCGCTCGGCGACCCATTCTTCGTAATAGAGCGAGCGCGGATCGACGGCGGGGTTCAGGCGCGTGCGCCATGCTCCATCCGGCGAGGGCTTCGAATTCAATGTGAGCTCCATGCTGCGCCCGGGAGAACTTCGGAATGCCTGCCAGTAGTTGTCGCCCGCTTTCAAGGGCTTTCCGTTGACTTCGAGGAGGAAGTCGCCGGTCTTCACCTTGCTGAAGTCCCGGTCCGCGGGACCGGACTTTAGTACGTGGCTCACCTTGTAATACCCAGATGGGTCCGCTTCGAGCTCAAAGCCCGGATGCGCGCCACCCGGCCGTGGACTTGCCGTCGGTAGCGGCGCGAATGCAGACGTATGGGAGGTATTCAGCTCTCCGATCATCATCCGGAGTAGGTCGGCGAGGCCTTCCTGGTCGTCGACGAAAGCGAGCAGGGGTTCGTAGGACTTGCGCACCGAATCCCAGTCCAGGCCGTTCAGCGCCGGGTTGTAGTAGCCATTGCGAATCGCGCGCCACGCCTCCAGGAACGAATAGCGGCGCTGTTCGCGGGTGTTGACGGTTTTGCGGGCTAGGAAGGAGACTTTGCGTTTCGCCGCGGGCGCAGGCGTCGGAGGCGGAGTCACCGCCACCGCAAAGATTCCGGTGCCTTCCCGGAAATAGATCGTACGGCCGTCCTTCGAGAATTGCAGGCCAGACGGTGCGCGCCCGGGCGTTGGCGCCGCGATCCGGATTTGGCGGCCGCCTTCTTCGTCCAAGGTGTAGATCTGGCCCGCAGCGACGACCGCGTATGTCCGGCTGTCCGGGGCGACTGCCACTGAGTTGATATGTTCCGAAAGACGGCTTACCTGACGGGTCCGCCGTTCGATTCCACCCCAGTCGATTTTGACATCCGGTTTTGCGGCCGGCCGTTTGGCGGCGTCCGGAGCAGCGGCGTCGGTTTTCGCGGCCGCGGGTTCTTCGTCAACACCCTTGTAGTTTGGATTCGCGGACTCCTGCCGCAGAGTGATTGCGTAGAGAATCGCCTGCGGCCGGTCTACGGCTCCCGCGTTGCTGGATAGGATCAGCAGCTTTTTGCCATCGGGCGTCCAGACCGGGGAGTACGAACGGGCGAAGCCCTTCCGTGAAACCGAGTGTTCCTCTCCGGTCTCGATCGAGCGCACGAAGGTGCGCACCAGATTTTCCTTCGTCGCCACCGAGTAGGCCAGCCACCGCGCGTCCGGCGATATCTGGATTGCGCTGACATCGATGCCGTTCTTGACGACGAGATCCGATTTCCCGTCGGCGACGTTCAAGCGCATCACGGCGTCGTCCGAAGCGTACAGCAGCAATTTCGAATCGGGCGTCCACGTTAGCCCGGTTTTCGGTCCATCGGCGTCAGTGAGTTGCTTGGGGAGGCTGCCCCGCTCATCGGACATCCATATTTCATCCCGACCGGAACGGTCGGAAACGAAGACAATCTTCTTTCCGTCCGGCGACCACTTCGGTAGGCGATCGTGCGCCAGTGTGTCCGTAACGCGCTGTACCTCGCCCAGTTCGGTGGCGATCGTGTAAATGCTGCCGCCGGAGGCGATCGCGGCACGTTTCGTCGATGGCGAGAGATCGAAGCTTTCCGCCTCGCTATCAATCGTAATTGTTTGCACTGAGGAATCGTGGGCTTCGGAGTCTAGATCCACCTTAATTTCGGCGGTCCGGCCGCTTGCCACGTCGAGCTTCCAAATTCCGAAATCCTTCTCGTAGACGATCGATCGTCCGTCAGCGGACATCGAAGGACCTACGATCCAGCCTGATGCAAAATGAGTAACCGGCTGAGGCTTGCCGCCTTTTTCGGAAACTTTCCAAAGGTTCCCGACGCTCTTCATTACGCCGGGACTGCCCGGCTTGACGTCTTTCTCGTTAGCCAGACGATCGGCGGCGAAGTAGACGAACCCATCCCTGCCAAACATGGGCCATGCGTTGTCGCCCTGATACGATTCGTCATCCAAGCGCTTGAAGGTCTTGGCGCCAACGTCCATCAGCCAGAGATCCGCATGAGCGCTGCCACGATAGTGCCTGCGGTAGCCCTGCGGCGCGTGCCGATTGTAAGCGAACCGCTTTCCGTCTGGAGAATAGGCGCCCCACGCGGCCCGGTCAGCGAGAATCCGCTGTTCCAGTCCACCGGCGAGTGGAACCTCCCACAACGATTGCGTGCCGCCAAAGCCGACGTTGCGCTGCGACGAAAACACAACTCTTTGGCCGTCCGGAGTCCATCCGACGACGCGGTCGCCGCCGAAGAATGTCAGCTGCTTTGGCTCGCCGCCGGAAGCGGGCATCACAAACACGGCAAGGTAGCCTTCGCGGTTCGACGAAAAGGCGATCCATTTTCCGTCCGGAGAGAATCGGGGCGAACTTTCGATGGCCTTGGTCGCCGTCAACCGTCGTGGGCGTTCACCGGCGTCGGTCGCGGTCCACAAGTCATTCTGGAAGACAAAGACGACGGAGCCATTGTGAATCGTCGGCGCTCGCAGGAGCTGAGTCCCGAACGCTTGGGTGGAGAAGAGGAAAGCAAGAAGGACGAGAAGACGCATGTTGAGATCGGTTCGGTTTGCGAGAGGCTGCCCTTCGGCGCTGCTCCCTCACGAAGGGAACGCTCGCTTTGTGGAGCGTACCTTGATCGGCCAGAACCGGCGTGGCGAATGGGATAAACGGTCTTTCGACCGGGATGAAAGGTCGCCGGATTCGACATTCGCTGGAGCACGGTACCGGCTACTTCGGCTTCGGCAAACTTGCACAAATCGGTAAGCGCCTATTGGGATGCCATGTCTTCTCGGGTATAGTCGATTCTGTGAACGGATTCCACGCTCACAAAATCTCCGCAAAGGAACCTGGTTTTGCTACTCTCTCCCGAACAACTTGAGGAGCTGCGCCGTATCTCTTCGCCCACGATCGCCAACGCGATTGAGACGTTCGAAGTCCGCGCACGCATGGAAGGCGTCACCGGGCCAGGCGTACAGTGCCTGTTCCCGCAGCACGGCGGAATGATCGGATATGCCAGCACGCTGGCGATCCATTCGAATCAGCCTCCGGCCAAGCAGCGGCGAGTCAACCGCAAGGACTATTGGGAATCGATGCGTAAGAAAACCGGCCCTCTGGTCGCCGTCGCCCAAGACTTGAGCGAAACGGCGGGCGGAGCCTACTGGGGCGACGTCAATTCGCACATCCATCAGAAGCTGGGATGCGTCGGCGTACTGACGAACGGCGCCGTGCGCGATCTGGATGAGGTCGGGCGCATGGCGGTTCCGTTTCACTTCATGGCAGCGTCGGTGACCGTTTCGCACGGATGGGCTCACCTTGAGGATTTCGACTGCCCCGTAAAAGTGTTCGGGATGCTGGTGCGGCCAGGCGATTTGATTCACGCCGATCGCCACGGTGCCGTGATCATTCCGGCTGAAATCGCGGACCGCGTCGCCGCGGCGGCGCGAAAGGTGGAAGCCGACGAGAAGCCGATGCTCGACTTGTGCCGCGCGTCCGAGATGGACTTGGACGCGCTCGACAAGCTGATTTCAGCGGGCTACTAAGCGAGTCACAAGCTGCGAGGCACGGACCTGGAGGTCCGTGCTACCGGCTACTTCGTGCCCGGATCCCAGATCGTAGCTTCGATGGTGCGTTCTTTCTGTGGAGCGGACGCCCAGTAATACAACGTGACGATCTTGCCGTCCGCCCTTTGAATGGTGCGCGGGTAGCCGATATCCCACGCGCCGGCGGGTCCGCGCAGGACAATCTCTTTGCCCCAGGACTTTCCGTTGTCCGAACTCAGGCGTGCGCGCATCTCAAACGGCGGCGAACGATGGCCATACGTAATTGCCAGGCGTCCGTCTCGCAGCTTGATCATGCTCGGCGGATTGCCGCTCTTATCGCCGGTGTCTGGCGCTGGCCGGCTGAGGTAGCTCCAGGTTTTGCCGTTGTCATGCGACACGTAGGCGTCGATCCAGTTCGGACCAGTGCGCTTTGTGTTTTCGTGCCGTACC
Organism: Bryobacteraceae bacterium; assembly: GCA_039930685.1. Classification (GTDB taxonomy): domain Bacteria; phylum Acidobacteriota; class Terriglobia; order Bryobacterales; family Bryobacteraceae; genus JBBQWZ01. The sequence goes on from JBDTTK010000097.1 coordinate 9,160, forward strand.
GTCGTGATCAGATCGGTTTTCGAGAGCCGGACAGACGAGGGCATGATCGTGAATCCGTCGCCCGGATCGGGACTCGTCCAGGCCACGAACTCCCACTTGAGCCCGCCGTCTTTGGTTTGCGCCATGAACGTGCGTCCTTCGCCGCCCGCTTTCTTAGCAGCGGTGAGGAACACCATCGCGTCTTTCGGACCGTTCACGATGTAGTCGGTCCGCGCCATGATGGCGGTCTGGCCGAGCATCGGAAAGGTGTAAGGGCCTTTCCAGTTCTTGCCCTTGTCATAGGAATAAAAGAACCACGACTTACCTTCCTGCCCGTCCTGCATGCGAAACGTCATGCAAAAGCCGGGCTTCGTGAAGTCGATCGCCTCGGCCAGATCGGCGGCCTTGTGCCCGGCACCCGAGCCGGTAAACATGCCCGTCGGCGGAACGAGAGCCGGGGTGGGTTCGATAGACCAGGTATTGCCGCCGTCCACGCTCCGTGCGAGATATGGCTCTTCCGATTTGGTGCGCTCGTAGGGATGGCGGTCCGGCCCCATCCATTTGTAATAGGCAGCGCTAAATCC
>JBDTTK010000098.1:0-9650 GCA_039930685.1 Bryobacteraceae bacterium
CGGGAATGAAGTGCGGAATCGTTCGAGTTCGGTCGGATCCTGGCTGTCCTTCATCTTCTCCCACGACAATAAATCGGGGGGCTTCGGGTTGACGTAGAAATCCTGCACGACAGTAGAAGCTTCCGTGGGAATCTGCCGGTTTTCAGAGGCGTTGCCTACTAGCTTCTTGACGGTCTCGGCGATCTGCGAGAGCGTCAGGCCCGGCATGCCAAGCGCCTCGACGATAGCGGACGCGTAGAGGCTCATCGGGCTTCGGCGGTCATCGTAATTCGGCCTTCCAGTACCGGCGGAGAAACCCACGAAGACTCCCTGAGACCGGGGTTCGAGGCGCGCGAACCCGGTTTCCGGAAAACGCCGGCGCAGCGACGCACTGTCCCAGGCTCCGTCCAGGAGGAACGCGAGAAAGCCGGGCTTGCGGGCTTCCAGATCCGAAAGGATGCGGGAGACGGAGTAGGCGACGTAATCAACATCCTTGACCATGTTCGGATCGAAGTTTACGGGAAGCAGATAGTTCTCGTCAGTGCTCTGGACGGAATAGCCGGCGTAGTAGAAGAAGACAGCATCTCCGGGCCGAATGGTCTTCGCGAATTTGTCGATGACGGAAGCGATGCGATCGAGAGTCGTGTTTTCGACGAGAGTGGTTTCGAAGCGCAGCTTTCGAAGGGCCTGATCGAGACCAGCCGCATCGTGGAGTGGCGTCCGCAACACGCCGATGGCGCGATAGTCGGAATTTCCAATGATCAGCGCCTTGCGGCCGGGAGGCTGGGCCTGCACAGCAGCAGCAACGCAAAGGACGCCCACGAAGAGGGCCGCATGCCCAACCTGCGTCACGGAAAACCAACTCCGGAGGGAGCCGATTCGGATCACTCCTTTTCCTCTCGCCACTGCACATTGATGGAGCGGACTTCGCTGGCCGATGTATTCCGCAGAATCAACTGGTAGCCGTTCGATGCCGATGGCTTTTGCACAATGCGAACCTCGGGCGGCAGCACAGACAGCGTCACGGCCAGATTGTACGGGATACCGCGCCCGTCAATGGTGCCGATGGAGGGTCGGTTATTGATGCCCGCCACGTTAATGCTGAGGGTTTGGCCGGCAGCCAGCACTCCGCTCCAGAGGAATCTGCCGGACGGCGGGCCGAGATAGCGTCCGGTGGGCGCGGGCGTTTCGGCGACGGGAGGAGGCGCGGCTTCCTGCGGCGGAGTGGCGGCGGCCACGGGCACCGGTTGTTGCTTCGGCGGCGGTTCGTTCTTCTGCGCGGATCGGACGGGCTTCGGCTCAGGCGCTCTCTCGGACTTGGCTGGCGTCTTCGCGACAGGTTCGGTGGTGGCGGAGGGCGTAGGAATGCTCGGCGTATTCGCCGCCGGCTGCGCCGCGGGAGGCGGTGCCGTGGAGACGACAGGTGGAATGTTCGCGGTGACGACCGGCGCGGATTGTGTCGAAAGCCGCCAGGCGACGGCGCCGAGCGCGAGCAGCGCGGCGAGCGCGACGCCGATCCAGATGCTGCGCATGCTGTTCGACGGCGCGGGAGACGGAGGCTGCGGAAGAACGACGGTTACTTCTTTTGTGCCCGTACGCCGGCGTGCGCCCGTTGGCACGCGGGGGACGGAGGTCGCCGAGACGATCGCGTCCCCCCGCACACCGAGCACTTCCTCAAGTGTGTCAATGAACTCGCGGCAACTGGCGAACCTGTCCGTAGGGCTCTTTGAAAGCGCCTTGAGCAGGACGCCGTTGATATCCTCGTCCGGCGGCTCACCGGGGCGGTTCACAGGGGGCGGATCGATCTGGAGAATCTGATAGAGCAGAGTGGTCCAGGAGTCGCCGTCAAACGGCTTGCGACCGCTGAGCCACTGATAGGCGATGACAGCGAGAGAAAATTGATCGGACTGGCCGCTGATGCCCTTTTGCTCAATCTGCTCGGGGGCCAGGTAATGCGCGGTGCCACGCACGAAGCCGGTCTGCGTCTGGCCGCCTGCAATCGTGTCGTTGAGCAGTTTCGCGATGCCGAAGTCGGTGACCTTCAACTGGCCCTTGGACGTGACCAGCATGTTGGCGGGCTTAATGTCGCGATGCACGACGCCCTCGGCGTGCGCGTAGTCGAGAGCGTCGGCGATCTGGCGCAGGAGGCTGATGATGGTCGCTTCGGTACAGGGTTCCGCCATGCGGTCGGCGAGGGTTACGCCCTCGACGAATTCCATCACGATAAAAGCACCGTCGTCCTGCTCGAGATATTCGTGGATGGTGACGATCGACGGATGCGATAGTTTTCCGGAGAATTTCGCTTCCTGGCGGAGGCGCGCGCGCAGAGCCGCGGACGCCTTCTCGGAACCTACGAGAAGAGCTTTGATCGCGACTTTTCTGCCGATAGTGGGATCGTACGCGGCGTAGACAATACCTTCGCCCCCTCGCCCCACCTCGGCGGTCACCTCAAAACGGCCGATCGTTTGCATGAGCGCACTTCAACTATAACGATTCAAAGCTTCAAGAGCAAAGGTGGGTTTCCCCCGCTCGACCCGGATATTCACCTTACGGGCGAATGGGACTAAGGGCCTAGGACGGACCACTCCGGCTGTGATCCCAGCAACGACCATACCAGAAAAGCGAGGCGCCAAATCCGAGGAGGGTCCACACGAGCACGATTGGCCCGAAATTGCTTTCCGCGAAGCCCAGGGAGATGCCGCCGATGGCTTGCAGAGCGCCCACGGGCAGGAGACGTCCGCCGGCAAATCGCCAGCGGCGCTGCGGGATCCGGAGGAAGACGGAGGAGTGATGACCGAAAGCGAGCGCGGCCAAGCCGAAGGTGATTCCGGGAAGCGGACTAAGCGGTACGACGAGAACAATCAGCAAAACCAGGAAGGCGACGTCCTTCGCGAGCAGGATCTGCCAGCCGCGCAATGGAAGAAGCCGGTAGCGCGTCATGCCGGCGGCGCCGTCCAAGCCGAAGAGCGACTGCGTGTACGTACTCAGAGCAAGAGCGACGAGCAATCCGAGGATGACGGGCGCCGCCGGGTCGACGTTCGGCGACGTGAAGCGATAGATGCCTCCGCCGATGCTCAAGACCAGCGCGAGGTAGGGATCGAGCAGGCTGAGCTGTTGGCGCAGGTTCTTGCGGATGAGTCCGCCCAGCGGTCCGGGAACCTGCGGAACGTAGCGGAGCAGTTGGAAGTGCGGCTGCCGGCCCGCGAGTTTCTGTCCGGTAGCGGAGGCGATTTGGACGCCGAGCGCCAGCGCGAGGTAAGAAAGCATGGTGACGAGGCTCGCGGATCTCCACAAGATCAGAGCCATGATCCACAACAGTGGACTCAGCAGAAAGCTGGTGACGCGAAGGGCGATTCGCTGGCGCATCGAGAGGGGCCAGAGCGCGAGGCGGTCCGGGGGGATTTTCGCGAGCGGGTCCGTCGACATGGGGAACAGGATCAGGACGGAGAGCACCAACAGGAAGGGATAGGCGCTGGTGGGCGGAAGGCCGACGCTCGAGGTCCCGGCTATCAGCAGCAGGACGAACAGGAAGAAGTTATTGACCTTCAGCGACTCGAAGGAACTGAGGTCGCGCGCGATGGCCTTCCGCAGTGCGGCTAGGATGGCGAGGAGCGCAGCCAAGGCAGGTCCTCCGTGAGCGGCGGCTCGACCAAGTCGAAGTACAACTCTTCAAGAGGACGGGTGACGTCGGCCATACGAGACGAAAACACGATGCGTCCGCCGCGAATCATCCGGATGTCGGTCGCGAGCGTGTCGACGATCGACAGCACGTGCGACGTGAGGAAGACGGTGATTCCGCGGGCTGCGACCGCCTTAAGAAGATCCTGGATCGCCTTAGAGGAGACGGGGTCGATTCCTTCAAACGGTTCGTCGAGGAACAGCACTCGCGGATTATGGAGAAGCGCCATGGCGAGAGCGGTCTTCTTGCGCATTCCGTGGGAGCTTTGATCGAGGAACGTGTGGCGGGTCTTGTCGATGCCCAGGACGCGCAACAGCGCATCCCCGCGTTCGCGAGTTTCTTCGCGCGTGAGGCCGTAGATGGGTCCGGCGAGGTCAAGGTGCTCGGCGATGGTGAGCGCGTCAAAGAGGCCGAGGTCCTCGGGGAGGACTCCGATTGACCGTTTTAGGAGCAGTGGGTCCTTGGATGGGTCGTAGCCGGCAATCTCGATCGAACCCAGGTCAGGCGCCAGGAGTCCGGTGAGGACTTTCAAGAGCGTGGACTTGCCGGCGCCGTTGGGTCCAAGAAGGGCGCAGATACCGCCTGGGAGGTCCAGGTCAATGCCGCCGAGGGCTGTGAACGACCCAAATCGCTTGACCACGTTGCGGCATAAGATCATGATCCGATTCGATTATCTCAAGACGCCCGGCTAAAATTCAGGTAGTCAGACATTTCTGACTACCAAAATTCACAAGATCCGCGCCACGGTAAGTAATCAACCCAAACGTAACAATGCGTGCGACCAATGCCCGGAAGCGCGCATCAGAGTGGTCAGTTAGGTCTTTTACCAAAGGGAGTCGCATTTGCAAGATGCTGGATTACCAGCGCCTTGTAGATGGATAATTGATTATGAAATTGCTTCAGGGTCTTTTGTGGGCACTTGTGCTTGCTCTTGCCTCGGTTCCGGCCGCATTCGGCCAGGCCGCGGCCATCAACGGGACAATAGAGGGTACGGTAACCGATCCCAGCGGTGCTTTGGTGCCGAATGTGCAGGTTAGCGTCCTGAATACCGAGACGGGCTTCCGGCGGTCGGCGACTACGAACGAGAATGGCTTTTACCGGGTTGCGGTTCTGCCTCTCGGAAACTACACGGTCAGTACGGAGATCGCAGCGTTCGCACCAACGAAGCGGACTGACGTGGTCCTGAACGCGGGAACCACGGCAACGGTCGACATTGCGCTGGGTCTCGCGGGTACGACACGGACGATCGTCGTCACGGATGCCGCGCCGGTCATCGAACCGGGACGCACCGACATCGGCACCACGGTGACCAGAAATTCAATCACGAATCTGCCGCTGGTCTCGCGAAATAACTTCAACTTCATCCTTCTACAGCCCAACGTTTCGGGCAGGCCGAACGTCGAATTCGGCGTTCCGCGCATGGTGAATGCCAACGGCTTCCTCGACCGCATTAACTATCAGCTCGATGGAAATAACAACACGCAGAGCGATCGCGCTGGCATCCGTTTGACGCCGATTTCGAATACCTGGATCGCGGAGATTCAGCAGGTGAACAACGGGTTCGCGCCGGAGTATGGCAACACGGTCGGCACCGTGTTCAATTCGATCACCAAATCGGGCGCAAACGACATTCACGGCGAGGGCGGATACATCTTCCGCCGCACCGACATGGTCGCGCGTTCGAGCGCGCTGTCGCGCACTGCGAACAAGCCGCAGCAGCAGGTCGACAACGTGTTCGCCGATGTCGGCGGCCACATCATCAAAGACAAACTGTTCTACTTCGGATCGTTCGAGAGGGTGAAGCGCGATCTGCCTTCGGCGGTAACGGCAACGCCTGCGAACTTGGCTGCACTCGGCCTATCCGCCGATCTGGCGCAGGCGATTCCGTTCAGCCAGGAGAACTACTTTGCGCTGGTCAAGATCGATTGGCAAATCAACGACAACAATCGACTCAGCGGCCGCTGGAGCTACTTCCGCAACGAGTCGCCGTACAACAACGGCGGCGGACTGACGCTCGCGACGCAGACCTACCTGTTCAAAGATCGCGCGCCGACGTACGCGTTCCAGTTGATTTCGACGCTGTCTCCGACGGCAGTGAACGAGTTCCGCTTCCAGTCGCCGAAGCGCTTCCAACGCCAGACGGCATTCGATGCGAGCGGCGCACCGCCGACCATCAACGTGTCGGGTATTGCGAACTTCGGCGCGTCCGACCAGACGGGCTTCGAGTTCACTGAGACTACGCCCGAATGGACGGACAACTTCACGTACAACCGCGCGAACCACAGCTACAAGTTCGGCGGCACGATGCGCTGGATTCTCGACAAGCAGATCGCGGCGACGTTCGCGCGCTACACGTTCCCATCGATCCAGGCGTATCTGGATGCGAAGAACGGCGTGAATCCGCGGTCGTATTCGAATTACACGCAGTTGTTCGGCAACCCGTCGCTCGAGTACACGTCGATCTTTTCGAACTTCTATGTCCAGGACACATGGAAAGTCCGCAAGAACCTGACGCTGACCTACGGCTTGCGGTACGACATCTACAAGGTCCCGGGTGCGGACTCAGCCGCGCTCTTCCCGGCGTCGCAGAATTTCAACGTCGACAAGAACAACTTCGCGCCGCGCCTGGGCATCGCCTGGTCGCCGGGCAACGATCAGAAGTGGGTCTTCCGGGCGAATACCGGAATGTTCTATGACGCTCCACAGACGAACGTCTATCAGCGCGCGCTGCTGAACAACGGCCGTCCGCAGTTCTTCAATCTTTCGACGGGTCCGACGAACTCGTTCACGACTCCCGCGTTTCCGACGATCTTGACGGCGCTTCCGGGAGGCTTCAACCGGACGCTGGCGGACATCATCACGGTCTCGCCGGATTTCCGCAATCTGTATTCGTGGAATGCCAACGTACAGGTGACGCGGCAACTCGACTCGAACACGAGTTTGAGCCTGAGCTATCTGTTTACGAAGGGCACGAAGCTGCCGGTGTACCTGAACGTGAACACGGCGCGGTCCGGCAAGACGCTGGCGGATGGCCGCCCGACGTTTAGCGGATTCATCGATCCGAACTTCAGCAACGTCTCGATGGCGCAGTCGATCGGCAATTCGAACTACAACGGTTTGAACGTAACGGTCACGCGGCGCTTCGCTCGCGGCTTCGAAGCTTTCGGAACCTATACCTGGTCGCATGCTCTCGACAACGCGCCGGAGCAGAACGTGATCGATGCGGGCGCGCTTTCTCCTTCGGATCCGACGAACCTGCGCGGCGAGTACGGCAATTCGCTGGGTGATCGCCGGCACTCCTTCACGCTGAGTTCGGTGATGCGGCCGTACGTTGCGGTGAGCAACAAGGCGCTCGGCTACGTCATCAACAACAACCAGTTCTCGATCCTGTTCGTGGCCCGGTCGGGCGATGTGTTCAATATCGGCACCAACCGGAATTTGAACGGCGACGCGACGATTGCGTCATCGCAGCAGCGGCCGTTGTTCGTGGGACGCAATACGGTCCGGGGGCAGAACGTGTTCCAGATGGACCTGCGCTACTCGCGGCAGTTTCCGATCGGGGAGCGTTGGAAGCCGGAATTCTTCGCAGAGTTCTGGAACCTGTTCAACCACACGAACGTGACGGGTCTGAATACGACGGCGACGGTGGACGTGAATGGCAACATCACGGGCCAACCGACGTTCCTGCAGACGGGCGTCCTCGATCCGCGGCTGGCGCAGATCGGTTTGAAACTGACTTTCTAGGCGTTCTCGCGTGGAAGTAAGAGAGGCCGGGCTCCTTCGGGGGTCCGGCCTTTTTTTGTTGGCGGGCTGGTCTTGCCGTAACGGATCTGTGCGAAACGGACCGCCTACGAATCTTTGCAGTCCCTGCCACCGTGTGCGCGCGATCGAATGAGTTTTTGGGAAGCTACCCGGCGGCTTCCGTGGGGACGGCGCCGAAGCGGCGGTCGCGGCGGTGAAAATCAGCGACGGCGGCTCGCAGTTCGGCTTCGTCGAAGTCGGGCCATAGCGTCGACGTGAAGTACATCTCGGCGTACGCGCATTCCCACAAGAGGAAGTCCGAGAGGCGCTGTTCGCCGGATGTGCGGATCACCAGATCCACATCGGGGCCGAGGCGTTTCGAGAGGCTCTCGCGGGTCAGCGGGCGGGTGGAACGGGCTGCCTCGAGGATTTGATCGCGCGACGAGTAGTCGATGGCGAGACGCAGATGGAGGCGGCGTCCGTCGCGGGTGACGCCTTCGGTTTCGTCAATTAACGGCAGGAGCGATTTCGGAAGCCGGTCGCGGCGTCCAATGAGCGAGACCCGGGTACCGGTTTCGACGCAACGAGAGGCTTCGCGCTTAAGATAGCGGGCGAGCAGCGACATGAGGGCCGAGACCTCGCCCGCCGGACGGCTCCAGTTATCCGAGGAGAAGGCATAAAGAGTCAGCGTGCGGATGCCGGCCGAGGGTGAGGCCTCGATGATGCGGCGGAGAGTTTCGGCGCCGGCACGATGGCCGGCGACGCGGGGCAGTCCGCGCGCCTGGGCCCAGCGGCCATTGCCGTCCATGATGATGGCTGCGTGCATGGCGGGGCCTACTTGCGCATGGCGCGGATCAGCGCTTCCATGTGGTCGAGATATTTTTCGAGCGCCTTGCGGCCCGCCTCGGTCAGACGGTATTCGGTGCGCGGCATGCGGCCCTCGAACAACTTGGTGCAGGATACGTAGGCAGCGTCTTCGAGTTTGCGGGCATGGACGCTCAGGTTGCCGTCGGTGATTTCGAGCAGACGCTTGAGATCGTTGAAGGTCAGGAACTCGTTCGCGGTGAGCGCGCTAACGATCCCGAGGCGGACGCGCTCGTGGATAAGCCGGTCGAGATCCGGGACCGCGATGGGCGGCGCCAGGGCGTGCGCGGAGCCGTCCGCGCGCAGAGCTTGTTGTGGTTTGGCCATTGTCTTTACCTTTGCCTTACAGGCCTCTTGCCTTTTCAGGCGTTAGCCTCCATACCGGCGCGCAATCACGCAGCCGAAGAGAATGTGCAGTCCGCCGAAGCCGGCTGCGAGCAGCGGGTCGCTCCATGCGACGGGCGCGAACAGGGCTGCCGCGCCTTCCGCCATGAAAAATGAGCCCATCACCGGAACAATCGGGACGGAAAACGCGCCTCCGGTGATGACGCCGACACCGTAGAGCAACAGCCACATTCCCGGAATCACGCTGATGAGGCCGGCGCGATAGAGCGGCGCAGTCAGGAGCGCGGCGGCAAGCAGGGGCGGCGCAAAGCAGAACAGAAACTTCCGGGCGGAGCCGGACCATAAATCAATCCCGGCGCGACCGGCTTTATGGCGCATGGATACGGCGCCAATCAGGACGGCGAGGATACCTTCCATAAACCACACGGCCAGCCAATTGAAGGCCGAATGCTGCATCACCGCCAGGAAGCTGGCGGCAATGGCCGTTACGCCCATGGCGACCCCGCCCCAACCGGGAACCGCCGTGAATGCGGTGGCTTCCTCCATCGTCCGGCGGATGAACCGGAGATTGTCGAGGGCGTGCTCGTGCATCGGAACCGGCTCGCGCGAGGGACCCTCGCGGATCGGGCGGACAGTGGCCATGCAGGGAGTATATGCGAATTCAATCTCGTTGACAAGTACTTTGTTGTGCAAACCAAAAGGCCGGTACTTGTTTTGCAGGGTTTCGATGCCCGGACTCGACGAATCCGGATAGATGGATGCGCATCGTGCCCAGCCGTTGAAACCGGGAGAATGGTTCCAGAGATGCCTCGCCCCGACGAACTGCTGCGCGCCCGCGTTCTGCACACACCGCGGAATCCGTTCGCGGCGGCCGATGCCTGTGAGAGTTTTGACGACGGAGGCCTGTTGGTCTCTGCCGGCCGCATTCGTGCAGTAGGCGACTACGCGGCATTGCAGTCCGCGCATCCCAATGCCGAAACCAGGGATCTGCGCGGCGGGCTGCTGTTGCCAGGGTTCGTGGACGCGCACACGCACTTTCCGC
>JBDTTK010000099.1:0-9636 GCA_039930685.1 Bryobacteraceae bacterium
ATCGATGATTCGAGCCTTCTCGCAGGTTCTCCACAAGGACCAGCCGGCCATTGCGGGATCCGGTGACGTTTGACCGGAAGACGCAGCGGCTGCCGTCCGGAATCCTAGGTTCCATACTGCGGCCCTGGATATGAGCGACGAACAGATCCTCGGTCAGTCTGAGGTCGCCGGGGACTTCCTCCCAGCCCTCTTCGACAACTTGCTGATTCTCCAGGAAGCGCCCGGCCGCCGCCCGCAGCGAATACACAGGAAGGTGGGTCCGGAACGGGAGAATCCTCGGCGCGACATGCTGCTGGTAGAGACTCGCCAGCGTGCGCTCCCAGCCCGATGACCCAGCGAGAAGGCAGGGTTCCCGATCCGCGATCCGGATTGCATTCGAAAGCGAATCCTCAAGCAGCGCGAGGAACCGGGCCGCCCCAAGCTCGCTCGATTTCGCGTTCAGATCGTGTTCGAGCGTTTCGAGCACCTCCGCGTCGTCTTCCGCGAGGGTTCCGTCTTCGACCAGCGCGGCCCAATCGCGGCGCAGGCGCAGGTACAGCCGGTCGGACGAGGGATCTTCGAGCAGAACGCCGGCCGCAAGTCCGTTCGCACCGGGGAGGTCGATCGAGAGGATCGAGTAGAAGGCCGCGGTGGTGGAGATCACGGACATCTTGCCGGTGTTACCAAGTAAATTGCGCCGATTCGAACTTATCGTCTACGGATTGAAGGGATAATAGCCTTTTCTGGCGCGCACCTTTACATTCGGCAGATTGACCTTCACCTCAATGCGCCGGAACACTTTGCCCGAGTTCTTCGTGTCCTCGCCGGTGCTGGGGATATAGCGCAGAATGTACTGCGTCGTGACTTCACCTGCCACGTTCGCAACCGCCTTGAACATTCCGGTCGCGATCGCCGAGGCGTAGCCGCCTGTCCCCACCTTGAGCGCATAGTTTCCTTCGTCCGAGGGCGTCGACAGGTAGCCGGACACGTCGCTGTAGACGCCTTCGAGCGGATACTCAACCCGCCCGCCGGTTTCCTCGGCCAGGCGGCGAAGATTGACGTCTCCTTCGTTGGCAAATCCGAACGCGACCGTCGAAACGCCGTAGATGGTGACCAGATTCCGCTGGGCGATTTCGATGACCTGATCCAGCGACTTCTTGCTCGCATTGTCATGCCCGTCGCCGATAATAATCATGACGCGGCGCGGCTCCACAGGCTCGCCCTTGACCAGCGCGCGATTGGTGCACGACGTATAGATGGCGTCATATAGAGCAGCGCCGCCACCCGGCTTCATCTTGCGGATTTTCTCGACCAGCTTCTCGGAATCGCTGGTGGTATTTACGAGCAGTTCGGCTTCCGTGTTATAGCCGACCAGATAGCCGGCATACTTCTTATCGCCGGGAAGCAGCGTCAGAACCAGTTCGATGGCGGAATCCTGATAGTTCTTCCAGTGCAGGCGGTTGGCGTTGCTCTGGTCGACGAGGAATCCCACAACGACCGGCTGATTTCGCTCGCGCGTGAAGAAGCGGATGTTCTGCTCCTTCCCTTCGTCGAAAATCTGGAAGTCTTTCTGATCGAGGTCGGAGACGAATTTGCCCTTGTCGTTGGTCACGGTCACCGGCACGATCACTTCGTTGACGTCCACCTTGATGGTGCTCGGCTCCTGAGCATTTGCAGCAGGCTTTTGCGGAGTCTGGGCGGCCAGCAAGACCGCGACGGCGAAGATCGTGAAAACAACCCTGAGGCGCATTATTCCGAACCTGACTTTCATCCGAACCTTTGATTCTCATTGTACAGTGGCCCGGAAGCGTCTTCGCGCCGCCACTCGCGCTTTGCATTAGCCTGTTTCCGACCCGATCGAGCAGGCCGCTTGCTACAATTCTCCGATGCGCTTCCTTCCGATTCTTCTGCTCGCTGCTGCGCTGCTCGTCTCGAATGGCCTCTCGCAGGATCCTGCAGGCGGAGACGCCAGGAAAGAGGCGGCCAAGTCCGGCAAGAAGGCGGAAAAGAAAGGCCTTCCGCTCAAACCCGAACGCAAAGTTGAGTTCACGGCAAACGAAGGCACGTGGATTTCGCTCGACCTCTCGCCGGACGGCAAGACAATCCTGTTCGAGCTGCTGGGCGACCTCTACACTCTGCCGGTCGAAGGCGGCGAAGCCAAGGCGGTCGTCACCGGAATGGCTTTCGATTCGGCTCCGCGTTATTCGCCGGACGGCAAGAAGATCGCCTTCATCAGCGACCGCGACGGGGCTGACAACCTGTGGATCGCCAATGCCGACGGGACGAACGCCAAGCAGCTTTCCAAGCAGCGCCAGGCGACCGTGTTGTCGCCCGCCTGGACGCCCGACGGCGAGTACGTGGTCGTTTCCCTTTCCTCGCAAGCCACGCGCGGGGCGACGGAACTCTGGATGTTCTCGATCGTCGGCGGCTCCGGCTTGAAAATCAGCAAAGGCGCTGCGGCGCCGGCCGTACCCGGCGCGGGTCCTGGTCCGGGCGGACCGGGAGGCGCGGGCGCGTTGAGCGGGTACGGAGTCTGGCCGACCAGAGACGGCCGCTACTTCTATTTCGCGGGACGGACCACCGGAGGCCCAGGTGGCGGTGGCCGCATGGCCAACACACAGATCTACCGGCGCGACCGCGTGACCGGTGACGAGGATGCCATCACGTTTGAGCAGGGCCATGCGTTTCGTCCGGCTGTGTCGCCGGACGGAAAGACGCTGGTCTTCGGAACGCGCTACGACACCAAGACCGGATTGCGGGTCCGCAACCTGGCAAGCGGCGAAGAGCATTGGCTCAAATATCCGATCGACCGCGACGACCAGGAATCGCGCGCCGTCCGCGACATGCTGCCAGGCTACGCCTTCACCGCCGACGGCTCCGCGCTGATTCTTGCGTACGGCGGCAAGATCCACCGGCTGGAGGTCGCGACCGGCGCGGATCGCGAGATCCCCTTTACGGCCAAGGTCGCGCTCGACATCGGACCGGACCTGAACCACTATCCGCAGAAAATCGAAACCGGGCCAGTGAAGGCGCGCCTCGCGCAAGGCGTCCGCGAATCTCCGGATGAGAAGCGCCTCGCCTTCTCGGCGTTGACCGAGATGTACACGGCCGAGCTTCCGGCGTCGGGAAACGCCACCCCCGTGACGCGCAAGATCAGCGTCGGCGATCACGTCCGCGAATACCAGCCGTCCTGGTCGCCGGACGGCCAATGGATCGCCTACGTCACCTGGTCGACAGCGGGAGGCGCGATCTGGAAGCGCCGCGCCGATGGCGGCGGAACACCCGTACAGCTAACGCGAACAGCCGCGTTCTATCGCGATCCCGTCTGGACTCCGGACGGCACCAGGATTATTGCTCTGCGTACCGCGCGCCAGACTCGCGTGAATCATCCGTCGGATTTCACGTCGCCGCAGCCGGGCCTCGACATCGTCTGGATTCCCACGGCCGGCGGTGAAACCACGATGATTGCGCCATCGCGCGGATCGGGGCGCCCCCACTTCGGCCCTGAACCGGATCGCCTTTACGTCTACGGACCGCAAGGCTTGGCGTCGATGCGCTTCGACGGCACGGACCGCAAGACGGAGCTGACGGTAACTGGTCCCAGCCGCGGACCGCAACCGGCGCCCGCGCGCGATGTGCAGATTTCGCCCGACGGCAAGCACGCGCTGGCACTCGTCACCAATCAGGTTTACGTGATGGTGATTCCGCGCGTTGGCGGAACTCCGGCGATCAACGTCCGGGCAGCGTCGGTACCCGTCAAGAAGCTGACCACGGTGCCCGCCGACACGTTCGGCTGGTCAGCCGACGGAAAGACGGCCACCTGGACCATCGGTTCGTCGTACTTCCGGCAGGCGCTGTCGACCGTCGACTGGACCGCGGAGCCCCCCGCGGCTGGAGGTCCACGTGCGCCGGGCGCCGCTCCTGAGGCCGCCGCGACGCCGAAGCCGCCAGTGAAATTCCCCGGCCAGGAAATCGAACTCGCGGTCGAGCGTCCGCGCTATGCGCCGAAAGGCACCATCGTGCTGCGCGGCGCGAACGCTATCACGATGAAAGGCGATGAGGTTCTGAAAGACACCGACATCGTCGTCATCGACAACAAGATCGCAGCCATCGGACCGCGCGGCAAAGTCACGATTCCGAAAGGCGCCAAGATCGTCGACGTCAAGGGCAAGACGATCATGCCCGGCATGGTGGACATTCACGCGCACTGGGAAGTGCATCATTCGGTGCTCGACACCGAGGACTACACCTACCTCGCGAACCTCGCGTACGGCGTCACCGCGGGCCGCGATCCGCAGACCAACACCAACGATCAGTTCGCCTATCAGGATTTGGTCGACATGGGCGAGATGATCGGTCCGCGCGCGTGGTCAACCGGCCCTGGCGTGTTTTCGGATAGCGATTTCCAGTCGCTCGACGACGCCAAAAACACGATCGCACGGTACAAGAAACACTTCCGCACGAACCTCATCAAGTCGTACATGGTGGGCAACCGACAGCAGCGGCAATGGATGGTCGAGGCCTGCAAAGAGCATCAGGTCATCGTGACGACCGAAGGCGGCGCCGACTTCAAACTCAACCTCACGCACGCCATCGACGGCTTCTCGGGCAACGAACATTCCCTGCCCCTCGTGCCGCTCTACAACGACGTGGTGCAACTCTTCGCGAAGACCGGAATCGTCTACACGCCGACTCTCCTGGTCTCCTATGGCGGCCCAATGGGCGAGAACTACTGGTACAAGAACGAGGAGATGTATAACGACAAAAAGCTGCGGCGCTTCATCCCGCAGGAAGTCCTGTATGGCAAACTCGCGCGTCTCCAGCACTACCGGGACGACGAATTCATCTTCCCGCGCATCGCCGAGGGCGCGGCCGCGATCCAGCGCGCGGGCGGCAAGATCGGACTTGGCGGCCATGGAGAGATGCAGGGCCTGCAATGTCATTTGGAAATGTGGGGGATGGCGATGGGTGGAATGAAACCGCACGACATCCTCCGCATGGCGACTCTGGATAGCGCGACCGCGATCGGGTACGGGTCCGAGTTGGGATCGCTCGAAGTCGGCAAGATGGCGGACCTGATCGTGCTGAATAAGGATCCGCTGGCCAACATCCGTAATACGAACACCATTCAGTACGTCATGAAAAATGGCGAGATGTGGGAAGGCGACACGATGGATCAGGTGTGGCCGGTCGAGAAGAAGCTGCCCGAGATGTGGTGGTGGAAGGACAAGCCGTAGCAGGTCGGGTCTTTTCCGCTCTTGACAATGTCTGGGCGTTAGAATTGAAGCATGCGCAACGAATTCACTGCGATCGTCGAGCGTGATGGCCCATGGCACATCGCGTATTGCGCTGAAGTCCCCGGAGCGAACGGTCAGGGATCCACTCGGGAAGAATGCCTCGCGAATCTTCGCGAAGCGATCGCTCTCATCCTGGAGCACCGACGGGAAGAATCTCTTCGAGCGCTTCCACCTGATGCAAAACAGGAGCTCGTCGTGGTCGGATGAAAAGGGAGCGGCTTCTTCGACATCTCCGCCGTTACGGCTGCGTAATACGGAGAGAGGGCAAGGAGCACACCCTCTGGGAAAATCCGGAGACCGGACATGCGGAGGCGGTTCCGCGCCATCAGGAAATCGCGAATTTGCTGGCGAAACGAATTTGCCGAAAGCTATCGATTCCTGATCCGCCCGGTTAGGACGCTACCCTCAACTCGCTACACTGGAGTTTCGTGGAGCGCTTTTTCGTCAAAAACTTCGGATGCCGCGCGGCCCAGGCCGACGGAGCCGCCATCGAGGCTGGGCTTGCCCAGAAGGGTCTCGCGCCCGCGAACTGCTATTCCGATGCCGACGTCATCGTTCTGAATAGCTGCACGGTAACCGCGACGGCCGATCATGACCTCGAACAGGTGGTCCGCCGGGCGCACCGGGAGCAGCCCGGAGCGCGCATTGTCGTCACCGGCTGCTACGCGCAGCGCGCCCCCGATGCCATCGCGAAGCTGAAGGGCGTCTCTATGGTCGTCGGCAATTCCCACAAGGTCGCGTTGCCGGACCTGATTGCGCGAAAGTGCGAAGACCACGCCGAGTACCACGGCGAAATCCATGCAGGCGACATCTTCGAGTCCCGCGAGTTTCTCTCCGCGCCGATTGAGGACGCGGCGGGCGACCGGACCCGGCCCAATCTCAAGATTCAGGACGGCTGCAATAACCGCTGCTCGTTCTGCATCATTCCGTACGTGCGCGGCAATAGCCGCAGCGCGTCGGCGGAGCAGGTAATCGGAGAAGTCCGTACGCTCGCCGAACGCTATCGCGAAGTCGTGCTCTCGGGAATCAATCTGGGCCGCTGGGGCCGCGATCTGGCGGCTCTCGATCACGCGCCTGCGGGCCGGAAGCTGCCCTGGCTCGTGAGGAGACTGCTCGACGAAACGCCCATCGACCGCCTGCGGCTGAGTTCTGTCGAGCCGATGGATTTCTCGGATGAACTCCTCGAATTGATGGCCGCGAGCCCCCGCATCGCGAAGCACGTCCACGCGCCGCTGCAGTCAGGTTCCGACACCGTCCTGCGCCGGATGCACCGCAAGTACCGGCCTCGCCACTACGAAGACCGCGTCCGCAAGGCGCGCCGCCTGATGCCCGACGCCGCCATCGGCGCCGACGTGATGACCGGATTCCCCGGCGAGTCCAACGCCGAATTCGAGGACAGCTTCGCGTTCATCGACGCAATGCCCTTCACCTATCTCCACGTCTTCACCTATTCCGAACGGCCCGGAACCCCCGCCGCCGAGCGTGAGCAGGTTCCCGCACAGGTCCGCAAGGAACGCACGCACCGCCTGCGGGAACTCGCTGCCGGAAAGAATCTCGCCTTCCGCGAATCGATGATTGGCGGCACGCTGAGCGTCGTCACGCTGGATGGCGGGCTGCGCGGGTTGAGCAGCAATTACCTGAAGGTAGAGTTGGCGCGTCCGGTGGAGGCGAATCGCATTGTTGCCGTGCGCATCGGCGCCGCACGGGGCGAAGCCGTCATGGAGCAGAGCGCGTTCGTTGTCATCGGATAGTCCCGATCAGGACGCACGGACCCGGACGGTCCGACCGAGCGCTTACATCGTAATCAACGCAGCCATCAGTTCGATTCCGTCCCATAGATTCTGCAGCCGGATATTCTCATTGAAGCTGTGCTGATTGTTGTCGTGATTCGCGATCGGAATCAGGATGCACTGCGTCTTCAGCACGTCGACAATCATGTATAGAGGCACACTGCCGCCGAGCGTCGGCATCTTGATCGACGGACCACGCGCGCTTTCGACCACGCGAATCACTTCCTTCGAAATCGGCAGGTCCATCGAGGTCTTCACCGCCGGATAGCCGCGCTCCACGCGATGCACCCACGCCACTTTGGGATGCGTGCGCCGCTCGTCTTCGGTTGGCTCGTTGGCGGTCACGTAATAACCCTGTTGGCGGATGTGTTGCGTCACGCGATCGACGGCCTGATCCGGCGTGATGCCGAGCACCAGGCGCATGTCGATGGCCGCGGTCGCCGAAGCCGGAACCACATTACTCGCTCCGGAGCCGACTCGCGCGCTGGCCATGCCGCGAACGTTGAGCGACGGCAGCGCGATGGCTTCCTCCAGACGTCTCCCGGAGTTCTCGGTGCGGCCGAGCCATAGCTCCTCCATCATCATCTGGTCGATGGACGGCGCTTCAGCGATCGCGCGCTTCTCGGCCGCCGACAACGGGATCACGCCCTTGTAGTAGTCCTCGACCAGGATGCGCCCGTCGTCGTCTTTCATCGAGGCGAGCAGCCGCGACAGCGCCATCGCCGGATTCGGAGCCCAATTTCCGTAGTGGCCGCTGTGCAGTTCGTGCTTCGGTCCGTAGACGGTGATGTTGATTGATGTCACGCCGCGCGCGCCGAAGACCACCTGCTGACGGCGGCTCTGGTGGACCGGTCCGTCGCAGATCAGCCACACGTCACCGGTCAGCAGATCCTTGTGCGCTTCGAGGATGCGCTTCAGATTCGCGGACCCGGCCTCCTCCTCGCCTTCGAACGCGAAGCGGATGTTCGACTTCGTGCGGATTCCGGCGGACTTGATCGCGTCAAGCGCGGTCAGCATCGCGATAATCGGCGCCTTGTCGTCTCCGGTCGAGCGTGCATAGAGCCGCCACTCCGGATCGATCTTGGTTGCCGTGCTGACATCCACCCGATCGCTGCCCTTCTTGAGTGTTGGAGTGAACGGAGGCGTCGCCCATTCCTTCGGATCGAGCGGCTGGCCGTCGTAGTGCGCGTAAAGGACGACCGTTCGCGTCGCCTCAGGAGTCCGAATCTCGCCATAAACCAGCGGATTCGCGCCCTCGACCCGCAGCAGCTTGCTCGCGACGCCGCGGGCGGTCAGCATTCCCGCGATGGTCTGGGCGTTCTTCTCGATATTGGCTTTGTCGGAGGCGATGTTGGGGATCGACAGCAGACGGACGAATTCGTTCAGGATGTCGCGCTCATGAGCCTCGCGCCAAACCCGCGCGGCTTTCGACGCGGGGTTGTCTTGCGCCAAACACAAACTCACCGCGGCGAGCAGGACTGCTAGTCGGAACATGACTTCGTTTGTAGCATGTCACTCTGAGTCTTGGGCGATCTTTCCCAGGGCAACTCGGATAAGTTGCACGCCGGAGTTGTCTTGCGCGGAACTTTTGCCGACGGACGTCGTATTCTCTCCCATGGAGTGCCCCGCCATGCGTGTATCTTCCAACCTCGACCGCTTTCTATTGATGCTGGCTCTGGCAGTTCTGCCAGCCTTCGCCGCCGATGTGAAGGATGTCCACAGGACCTTTCCGCTGTCTGCAAACGGACAGCTCACCATCGACACCTACAAGGGCTTCATCAAGGTCACGACCTGGGACCGGGCCGAGGTCGACATACAGGCGCGGATCGAGTCCGACGACTCGATGCTGCAGGACGCGCGCGACATTCAGGACACCGAGATCCGCTTCGATGCCTCCTCGAACTCCGTACGCGTGAAGACGGATTATTCGCGCATCCACCAATGGTTCCGCTTCAATACCTCGCTGCCGCGCGTCCGCTACACGATCTCGATGCCTCGTACGGCCGAGTTGCGGATCAAAGACTACAAGTCGGAAGCCGACGTCAGCGGACTGCGCTCCCGCCTCGACATCCACACTTACAAGGGCAGCGTGCGCGTCCGCGACTTCGACGGCAGCATTCAGGCCTACACCTATAAGGGCGACATGAAGATCGAGATGGCGGGCATCCGCGACCGCAGCAAGCTCGACACCTATCGCGGCGATTACGAGTTGACGCTTCCCCGCAATGCCAGGTTCGACCTCGAGGGCGACAACGGACGGCGCGGAACCATCGACTCCGACTTCCCCCGCACCGTCCGATCCTCGCGCGACTACCGCGAGTTCCGCGGCCAGATCAACGGCGGCGGTCCGGTGCTGCTCCTCAAGTCCTATCGCGGAACCTTCCGGCTTCGGGCGCGCTAAGCGGACCGAACCATCCCGCTTGATCGTGGCTAGAGCATCCAGACAGAAGGTTCCGCATTGCACGCGTCCGCGAAGAGCCGCTAAACTCGTACCAGTTCAACCTCTTCGCGCGCCCGTAGCTCAGGTGGATAGAGCATCAGCCTTCTAAGCTGAGGGTCGCTGGTTCGAG
>JBDTTK010000100.1:0-9487 GCA_039930685.1 Bryobacteraceae bacterium
CGGGGAGACCCACCTCAGGAAACGACCGGGCCAAGAAACCGGGGCGCGTCGCTGTGGTGAGCCGCGCGCGCTATTTCTTTGTCGCCGACGAGAACAGTTCGACGGGAAGATCTTCGTTGATTCGAAATTTCTCGATCGAGGTCGTTCGCTTGCTTTCCGACAGTTCGCCCCGGAGGGACGCAGTCGTGCGGATCTCTTCGCGCAATACGATTCCGTCCTTCTTCGCTACCCAAACCATGGACTGCCCGGGCTGTTCTCCTTCGCGCAAGGCACGGCGATGCGACGTGAACTGGATCAACTGGCATTCAATCTTCTTTCCATCCAGCTCAATCGGTTCCGACCGCACCAAGGAAGTATTCTCCGCGGTCTGAGAGAGGCGCTCGAAGTTGAATATGGGAGATCCGTTCAGGACACGAAGGCTGTCCTCGTTGGCGGGAGTCCGTTTGGATTCTTTGGTCATCGAACGATATTCGTGGACGACTGATCCATCGCACGCCCTGAGCCAATTACCGGCATTCGGGTAGCGAAACTCCAGGCGGAACTTGTTCGGTGCTTGGAACGCTACGTCGAATTCAAACTCGGTTTTGGATGTCTTCCCTTTGATCGTGGTTTCCGAAACAGATTTGCCCTCGAACGAGTAGCTGCGAAGGCCGTCGTACACTTCGGTCGCCTTCATCAGAATGTCCTTTGCATCTTCCGCCCATAAAGCTCGGGGCGAAAACGCCGCCAGTGCGGCCACCGAATGAAAGGTGCGGCGGGTCATGAAGAACTCCTCCCTGGGTATCGTACGTCAATCCGCATGTGAATAGAAGCGTGTGAGTGCTGATCAGAAACGTGTAATGGCGGCAATCTGGCGCCCTCCAGGCATCTGATCTGGAGGCATGGCAAGGACTCGGCCCCCGGATTCCCAGGTGCTGATGAGCGCCACATTCAGCAAATCCTGGTCTTGCGGGCGGTGTGAAGCGCTGACACGGATTTCGCCGTCGGTACCAGTCTCACCCCAAATGTGCACGCCAATCGGCACAAACAGAGTGTCCACGCGGCCTTGTTGGGCGGCACGGATGGTCTCCAACGGGCGATCCAAAGCTTTGCCTAGACTGAGGCATTGGAAGAACCGGTCCTCGGCATCCGATCGCAGACGATCGAAGTGGCTTTTGGCGATGGGGAAAGCCTTCTCAAAGAGCTGGGCTTCACCGCAGTTATCCGGAGAGCCGGAAATCGTCTCCGCCGCCAGCGTACGAAGACTGGAACCATCGCGGTAAATGGCGGCGATGTAATCGACCGCAGCAAGGATTGTCAAGTCGTTAGGCCCGAGAACGAGGTCAAGAGCCTGATCGATTCGGTGACAGTAGGCGGCGATTTGCGCCTTATGGTCAACCTCGGCGGCGTGCGGAATCTGGGTCCCGCTTCTAGCGGTATGCGACTGAAGAGACTTCCCGTTGTCTCGCGATTTGACCTCTAGGCCGGGAGGAAGATTCAGACCATTCACCTCGTGGAGACCGTATTCCGAGCCACTATAGAGCCGGACAGAATTCTGACTGAGCGCAAGCACGAAGAAGGGACGCTCATCGGCTAGCGCCATCAGGAGCGGCTTAAGGTGAAAGCGCGGGGCCACGACGCTCAGCTCTGGTACAGGCGTCGGAAGCCGGAATTCTTCCGTTCGGTGTCGCGAGCGAAAAACCGCGAGTCCGTCTGCCTGATACTGCCAGAATTCGCGATCTTCCAGTCGGTCGCTAAGCGGCCTCAAGAGCTCGTCAATATCCCGTTCCGAAACGCTCGCGGTCTCCAGATCGTGTCTGGCGCTGCGGATCAGATTCTTGAACCGGATCGGATCCTGCCAAATGTCGGCGCCAGCGCGATGGGTAGGCATATAGATGGACACCAGTGGGTATCCATTTTCGGCAAGAAGTCTACTCGCGGCGGCGGTGGTCGGGGCTGTTCTCATAGTCACTCCTCAGTTGGAATCGTTGTTTCGTCTGTTACCAGTCTGACCGCTCCGGCTCGAACTTCCCATCCCGAATTTCGTGGAGAGCGACCCCGGAAACGCACCAGATCCAATCGTTCCCCTTCGGATAGTGAGTAACTACGGCGTTTTTGGGATGACGAAGGGACGCTGAGAGGGGGATCCTAAAAGCAGAGATGCGCTCGTTCATCGCAGATTCCTACAAACGCACCGATGTCGTGATTGGCATGGTTACGGATGGCACGTCCAACGTCGAGGCGCTGACAGGCGTGATCGCGGCGGGAATGGAAACATATTTTCCCCAGTATTCCTGGTCCACGATCCATGCCTTCGTGGGCCGATCGGCAAGTGCGGTTTCGTCGGCGAATACGCTCTCCATTCAGATTCCGCAGTTTGGACTCCACCACATGACCTATCCGTGGCACGGGATAGCGGAGAAATCAAACGGATACCGGGTAATTCTGGAGGCAGCGCAGCGAATGCAATCCTCGATCTGCCTGATTGTCGATCCGGCGCAGGAGGGGTTTGAAGGCAATTGGCTTGATGCGCTCATCCGGCCGGGAATCCATTCGCACTATGATTTGGTGACACCCATCTATCGTGGCAGTGCCCGCGACCAACTGATGTCGCGTAACTTGATGTCCCCAATGCTGCGCACGTTATTCGGCCGGGGACCGAAACAGCCGATGTCGGGCGAGTTTCTTCTGTCGGCACGATTGATTAATCGGTTGCTGTCGAGGCACGACTGGGAATCGACGCCGGCCCGATTGACGCCGGAGTTATGGATCAGCTTCGTGGCTGCGGCGGAGAATTACAAACTCGCCGAGAGCGCGGTCGGCGCTTCCAAGCTCCGGGCGACCAAGCCGAAGCTCAGTCAACAAGCTGCTTTAGGGCAAATCGTAGGAAGCCTGTTCATTCTGATGGATCAATACGAATCGCGGTGGTCAGGGGCGATGCAGTTCACGGACCTCGATCGTTTTGGTCAATCAGAGCCGGAGTCCAGGGCATCGAAGAAAGCCGATGGCTTGGAATATCTCGTCAGATTCGTAGAGTCTTATCCGGTGCTGCGGGAGGCGTGGAAGTCGATCCTCGACCCACATACCTTTCGCGAACTCGACGAACTGCAGGAATCATTGCGTCTTAGCACCACAGATAGGTATCTCGGCGGCGCTCTTTGGGTACGCCTAGTTTTTGAACTTGCCGCCGCCTGGAAACATCGGCTTGTTCCGCGATCCCAATTGCTTGGATTGTTTACGCCTCTCTATCTAGCGCGGGCCGGCTCGTTCCTACTGAAGACCCAATGGATGGAGGAGGCGGAGGTCGAATCGGAGTTCGCGAACCTGGTCGAGTATTTTGAGGCCCTGCGATCGGTGCTGCAACGCTTATGGAACTGTGACGCCGAGGAAGGACCGAACAACCAGAGCCCGGCGAGAATTGGAGCGGAGGCGGCATGATCAATGCCCTGCTTGAGCGACTGGAGGGGTGGAAAGCGCTCATCTACCCGGAGGTCAACCAGGTGGCTCCACGCCTGGTTGGTGCACTCGTTCTCTTGGTTCTTGCCTGGATTGTTGCGACGGGAGTACGTTGGGCCGTGCGTCGAACCGAAGGAATCGGCCCAGTGGAGAGGCTCCTTGTCCGGTCCGGAATCCTATCGGGTCTGGTTGAACGGTCACTTGCCGAACCGAGACGTGCAACCGCCAACGCACTTTTTGTCTGTATCTTGGCAGCGGGTGGAGTGGCGGCGTTAGCTGTGATAAGCGAACCAGTCGCCACCGTCCTCGGGACGATGATGGTGACTGTGCTCCCCAGCGTACTGTTGGTATTCGCGATCATCTCGGTCGCCTGGTGGGCAGGACGGCGCTGGTCCCAGTCGGCCTTGATTTGGATGACCAATGAGGGCGTAGCGTGCCCGTGGCGCTGGGCCACATTCATCCGGATCGCTATACTGATGGGCGGCATTGCCCTCGCCAGCGAATGCACAGGATTCGCTAGGCCGTTGATCCGGGACAGCTTTTTGATTCTTTTAGCCGGCGGTACGTTCGCCGCGGCGCAAGCACTTGTGCCGCCACTCAAGGCGCACTTCGTCGAGCTCTTCTCTTCCCCTGCTCGTCAGAAAGAGCCCCAGCGGGAAGATCTTTTTCGATGACATTCAGGAGATCATGATGAACAATTTTCAAGCGCCGGACGGCGCAACCCGCAACGGCGGGACAGTCAAATCCACCCCGGACAGAATCCGCGTGGCAACCTTGCAGTACTTCATTCGACCGGTTCAGACCTTTGAGCAGTTTCGCGATCAGGTCGAAGCACTCGTCGAAACAGCCGCGGATTATAAGTGTCAGATGGTTGTGTTCCCTGAGTACTTCACGGCGCAACTCTTAACCCTTGGTAACGTCAAGCGGCCGATTCGAGAACAAGTTCGCGATCTGGCTGCCCAGGCCCCGCGTTTTGTCGACTTGATGGATACGTTGGCACGGCGCTTTTCGATCCACATTGTGGCGGGAACCATTCCGGTCGCCGGCGACGAGCCAGACCAGATTTTTAACGACTGCTACTTCTATTCACCTACCGGACTAGCCGGCGTGCAGGGCAAACTGCATATGACGCGGTTCGAGCGCGAGGAGTGGGCCGTATCGCATCGGTCCAAATTGTCGGTGTTTGACACGGTCTTCGGTAAAATGGCGATCGCGATCTGCTACGACGTGGAGTTTCCGGAGATCGCACGTGCCGCGGCGTCGCTCGGTGCGCACATCCTCGTGGTTCCGAGTTGCACCGACGACCGCCAAGGGTACTTGCGGGTCCGCTACTGCGCGCAGGCGCGGGCGATCGAGAATCAGATGTATGTGATCCACTCATGCACGGTGGGAACGCTGCCGATGGTTCCGGCAGTCTCTCTCAACTACGGCCAAGCCTCGATACTCACGCCGAGCGACTTCCCGTTCTCGCGCGACGGCATTCTGGCGGAGGGCATCCCCAATCAGGAGATGATGATCGTCGGGGAATTGAATCTCAAGATCGTCGCCGAGGCCCGGACAACCGGCACTGTTCTTCCCTTGATGGACAGTCGACGTTCGAATGAGATCGCGTCTCAAGCCGAGGTAGTGGCGGTTTGATGCAACGTTCGCAAATCGCAATTCGAAATACTCAACCTACCGATGTTCCCGGCATTATCGAGCTGTGCGGAGCCGTGTATCCGCACAGTCCGCCCTGGACAGCAGCTCAGCTGGAATCCCACTTGGCGGTCTTCCCCGAGGGTCAATTCGTTGCGGTGGACCAGACAACCTCACAGATCGTGGGAATCGCAGCGAGCCTGATCGTACTGTGGGACGACTACGAGATGGAGACGAACTGGCGCGACTTTACGGCTTCCGGCTATTTCACGAATCACGACCCGCTTAACGGCAGAACCCTATATGGGGCGGAAGTCATGGTGCAGCCGAGCCGCCAAGGGCTTGGAATCGGAAAAAAGCTGTACACCGCGCGCCGACGACTAACAGAGCGCCTCGGTCTCCTGAGGATTCGCGCGGGCGCGCGTCTTCGCGGATACCATCGTTATTCAGCGAAGCTGACCGCAAAAGAGTATGTAGAGCGAGTCGTCCGGCGAGAACTTCGAGACCCCACCTTATCTTTCCAATTAGCGCACGGATTTGCGGTGCTTGACGTCGTGGGAGGCTATTTGCGGCATGATCCGGAGAGCCTCGGATATGCGGCCGTGATCGAATGGCCAAACGAGCACGCGGCATCCGCAGAAATGGACCGGCGTCAGGCCACCCTACTACCCGAGTTGACAGGAAGCGAATCCTAAGCAACTACAGCGACACGGAGCGACCGACTGCTCATACGGCGAGGCACTTGCCGCTATCATTGAGCTTGCTCCGATGCGAACACGGGCAGGTTTGGTTCTCTCAATGGTGGCGTTGGCGCAGGTCATTCTCCTGGGCTCGACGCTGGGTTCTCTGGTCCTCAAGCTCCGCGACATTCAGGCGAACCTGGTTCGACTGGGTAACGAAGAGCAGCGATTCCTCAACCAATTGAACGACGCCGAGTCCGACCTGTATAAGACGTCGATCCTACTCCGGGACAACATTATTCTCGATGGATTGGAGCAGGAGCGAGCCCGAAACGAACTGAAAGTCTTGCTGGACCGAACTTCCGTCCAGTCGCTTGAGAGTCCGGCGTGGCTATCGCCAGACGAGCGGCGGCAGGTCGAGACCGTCGAATCCACGCGAAGAGAATATCTGAGCCGCGCACAGACCGTGCTCGCGTGGAAAGAGAAGGACCGGCGGAATCTTGGCCCGCTGTTTTTGTCGCATCAATTGGCGCCAATGCGGGAACAGTTTGCGACGACGGCGCGCGATATCGTCGATCTCGTCCGTTCTTTGCGTCACTCCCGAAACCAAGCCATGGCGGATTCGGTAGAAGGCATTCAGATTCTGATGATTCGGATCCTCGTCGGGTCCGTGCTCTTAGGCCTTCTGCTCGCGTCCGTGGCTGTCTGGCGATTCCGGGCCTATGAGCGGGAACGGGACGTTCATATCGAACAACTCACCAAGGCCGAGGGCGGTTTACGAAACCTCTCGCAACGCCTCCTTGAATCGCAAGAACATGAGCGCAAACGTTTGTCTCGCGAGTTACACGATGAGGTTGGCCAGCTTCTGACGGCATTGCGAGTACAGGTTGGCCAAATTGAGTCCTCAGCCGAGTCGAGAAAGCATGTCGAACTAGCGGCGGAATTGGCGGATCGTTCGCTACGCTCGGTTCGAGAGATGGCGCGCGGCCTCCGGCCATCGATGTTGGATGACTTGGGTTTGGTGCCCGCCGTCAAATGGCTTGGCCGCGATGTCTCGAAGAACACGGATCTCGACGTAGAGGTCGAGGCCGAGGGTGAGTTCCTCGATTTGGACGAATCCCGGAGGACGTGTATCTATCGCGTTGTCCAAGAGGCGTTGACGAACTGCGTCAAACACGCGCGCTCACCGAGCGCCCGAGTTCTGCTCCATGAAAGTCCCCACGAACTGGTACTCACCGTACAGGACAAGGGCGTAGGCTTCAAACCGGGTCCCTCAAGGGGTGTGGGACTCCTGGGAATGAGGGAGCGCGTCGAAGAACTCGGAGGAGAATTTGCCGTGGTGTCGTCTCCCGGGGTGGGGACGCTCATCCGGGCGAACCTTCCGAAGGCGAGAATAGAGAAAGCATGATTCGCATCCTTCTTGCCGATGACCATGGCATCGTACGCCAGGGCACCCGCTCACTACTGGAAAAGGAGTCGGACCTCGAGGTAGTTGGCGAGGCCGAGGATGGACGGTCGGCTGTTGAGATGACGGAGGCGCTTCAACCGGACGTCGTCGTAATGGACATCGCAATGCCGCAGTTGAACGGCTTGGACGCCGCGGCACAGATCACCCGGAGGCATCCCGATGTCAGCGTCATTATCCTCAGCATGCATGAGGAGGAAGACTACCTGATCCGGGCGCTTTCCGCCGGAGTTCGAGGATATCTGTTAAAGGACACCGCCCAAATTGACTTAGTGCGGGCGGTCCGCTCTGTCGCGCGGAAGAAAGCGTTCTTCAGCCCGACCGTGGCGCAAATGCTCGTCGACGACTTCACCCGGCAGATGCAAAAGAAGGGCATCGCGGACTCCTACGAACTGCTGACCGAGCGGGAGCGGGAAATTCTGCAGTTGTTGGCCGAAGGCAAATCCAACAAGGAGGCAGCGGCAGTCCTCGGCGTAAGCCCGTATACGATTGAAACGCATCGGAATAACCTCATGCAAAAGCTCGATCTGCATAACACGGCGGAGATTGTTCTATACGCCGTCCGGAAGAAGATTATTAGTTGAGTGAGATTCGTGCTGGGGACTTGTCGCGGTTCGGCCAGTCCCAATAGGGGTATCGACGCTTGATCCGACATTACTTAGCCAGGGCCCTCAAGATCGACCGCGCCAGCCAGCCCAAGCTGTACGGACAGATCTACGAGTCGGCCGAGATCGCTTCCGCCGGCTACCTGCTCGACCTACTGTTCTCGGCGGGCATCGCGACACTT
Source organism: Bryobacteraceae bacterium (assembly GCA_039930685.1). Classification (GTDB taxonomy): domain Bacteria; phylum Acidobacteriota; class Terriglobia; order Bryobacterales; family Bryobacteraceae; genus JBBQWZ01. Next base: position 8,003 of record JBDTTK010000100.1, read on the forward strand.
GGGCTCGTCCTGAACAGTCCGGCCGTGGTCATCGGCGCGATGTTGATTTCTCCGCTCATGGGTCCGATTCTGGCCACTGGACTGGCGTTCGCGGCATCGGACGTCTACCTGGGCGTCAAATCGACCCTAAACCTCATTGGCAGCGTCGTGGCGTCGGTAGCTTTTTCCGCGGCTCTGGTTTGGATTTTGCCATTCCAATCACCTACGTCTGAAATCATGGCGAGGACGCAGCCCAACCTTCTCGACTTAGGTGTTGCGATTTTTTCGGGCCTCGCAGGTTCCGTCGTCATGGCCCGGTCGCTAAGTGGAAGCGCGGCAAGCGCACTGCCAGGTGTGGCGATCGCGGTCGCTTTGATGCCTCCGCTGTGCGCGGTCGGATTCGGCATCGGCGGCGGGTGGAACTGGTACATCATCGGAGGCGCCGGCCTGCTTTTCCTGACTAACCTGGTGGCCATCGGCGGGAGTGCGTTCCTCGTCTTCTATCTGGTCGGAATGGACTCACCGACAGTCCGTGCATCCATTTCCGAAGCGGAAATGCGCCACGCGACCGGCAACAGGTTATATAGACTGCTGCACGACACCGCCATCGGCAGGTTGTTCGGCGATGTCGGTCAATTGAGATGGCGGATTCTGATGGTGATCGTTACGTTCGGAGTCCTATTTGTACCCCTACGAAGTTCTCTCATGCAGCTGCGGGACGAGACATTGAGCCGGGCCGCAGCGCGGGAGGCGATCCAGTCACTCGTACCAGCGGATCACGTCCTCAGCCAGCAGGTCGAGATCCTGCCAGACCGTCTTCTTCAGCGCCTCGTAACCACGACACCCGTCGATAAACAACAGATCGCTGCTGCCGAGATGAAGCTGAGCCAAAGGACAGGCAAAGTGGCGTCGATTCAGGTCCGCCAAGTTGCCAATGAAGAGGAGTTGATTACGCTGCGGGACAGGCTCCGGCCGCCGCCACCTCCCCCGCCGGCGCCACCCAGTCTGAAATCATTGGCGGGCAGCGTCCGCCCGTTGGTCGACGAGCCGCTCAAGGGAGTTTGGCCATCGGACTCCGCGAAGTTAACGGCGTATGAAGTCGGGTTCGCGAAAGATGCCGTGGTTGTCAGGTTGACCTACGAGGCACCAAAGTCACTTGACAGCGCGGCAGAAGAGGCGATTCGAAATGCTCTTAAACGTGCCCTGGACGTAGGAGCGATCGAGACCGTCTTCGATTGGCAGCGCACCAAAAAGCCTGCACCAGTTACACGAACGAAGAAGTGACTGGTTGATGCAGCGCTTAAGGAAGTACGAGCGCTTTGGCGAGCAACTCGGCGACGCGCGATTCCGGCAGGCCACGCGCCAAGGCGACTTCGCGGACGGTCCGGCCGGTTTCGAACGCTTCCTTTGCGATGGCAGCGGCGCGATCATAGCCGATGTTCGGAACCAGCGCGGTGGCCATCGCCAGCGACTGCTCCACCAACTGTTGTGTCTTGCCAGTGTCGG